>CALGZV010000199.1 GCA_937934385.1 uncultured Clostridia bacterium
TGTTTCTGCGCTATGTCTACGCGGCGCGGCAGGGTATAAAGCCGGGTACGGAAGAATATGACTCGCTGAATATCCGCGGACTCGGAGAAGACTTTGTCAAAACGATAACCTCTGAGGAGATACTTTCTTTTCTTTATCATAAGAAAACGGACGATCATAATGAATCGCGCGCGATAGCGCGCAGACTTTCGTCGATAAGATCGTTTTTCAGATATTATACCGGCGTAAAACATATCCTTGATGAAAATCCTGCGGCTGATCTTGATACACCTCCGCAGAAAACGATGCTTCCGCGATTTCTGTCTCTTGACGAGAGTATTGAATTACTTGAAGCGGTACGGACGGATACGCAGTCGAAAACGAGAGAGAGGGATTACGCTATAATTGTGCTGTTTCTCAACTGCGGAATGCGTCTTTCCGAGCTTACGGGAATCAAAATATCGGATATGGATCCGAAGCTGCGTTCGCTCAGAGTAATGGGAAAGGGTGCAAAGGAGCGTATTATCTATCTCAATGACGCATGTCGCGAGGCGCTGACCGATTATCTGCGTATCCGTGCGGCAGATCCGGATATTAAGCCGGAATACGCGGATTATCTGTTTATAAGCAGCCACCACCGCAGGATAGACAATTCAACGGTGCAGAAGCTTGTCTATAAATATCTCAGAATGGCCGGACTCGGAGGAGAGCATTATTCGGTGCATAAGCTGCGCCATACAGCCGCGACTCTTATGTACCGCTCGGGCGGAGTTGACGTCCGCGTGCTTAAGGATATTCTCGGACACGAACAGCTCAATACCACTCAGATATATACGCATGTCAGCGACAGTCAGATGGAAAAAGCGATGGATGCTAATCCGCTTGCGTCGGTAGGAAAGAGGATTGCAGGCAAAAGAACGGTAAATTCCGGCGAAGATACAGACTGAGACAACACAGATGTATCTTTTAGGTCAAAGATTTAACATAAATAAAAAGGACAGGTGTCCGTCTGGAAAGGACAGCGTAATTTATGGATAAAAACACAGGGGCGCGTAGACAGGGAAGCAGGCGCCTTACGGAGAATATGCCGCGCGTATCGGCTGCGGACGCTTCGGCGGGAAAACCACGGTCCGGCAAAGCGGCAGGCCGCACATCAAAAAACGGTCGGTACCGTAATAATTCCGTGCGGGCAGACTCTGCAAAAAATACGGCGGCACGGCGAAAAATGCCTTCTGCCGCACCTCAGCTGCTTATTTTTGCGGTAATGCTCATGCTTTCAGTTATTATACTGTCGGTGCTTATATCAAAGCCGGTTTTTGTAAACGGCGATGAGGAGAACACGTCGGCAATGCTTGAAAATCCCGCGCCGGGTAATGCGTCTGATTTTGATATTTCCATGCGGGAGGGCATGATCCGCGAGATAACAGAAAATATCTCAAGCTCAAACGCGATACTGATAGATTTGCGGACCGGACGTACAGTTTGCGAGAAAAAAAGTACGGAAGTCATATATCCTGCGTCTCTGACAAAGATCATGACAGCGATCGTTGCAATAGAAAATATGCCCGATCCCGACGGTACGCAGATAACGGTAAGCGAAGCAACTGTTCAGCGCATGATTCGTGAAAATGCATCTGTCGCCGGATTTTCTGCGGGAGAAACGCTCACGGGAACGGATATGCTCTACGGATGCCTGCTTGCATCGGGAGGCGACGCGTCGCTGTCGCTTGCCGAATATATATCGGGATCGGAAGAGGCGTTTGTCGAACTGATGAATAAAAAGGCTGTGCAGCTCGGATGCAGGGATACGAATTTTGTAAATGCAACCGGACTGCACAATCTTAAGCATGTTACAACTGCTTCCGATATGGCGAAGATATTTGCATATGCGCTTGGAAACAGTGTTTTTAAAAATATTATTACATCTTCAAAATATTATTCAAGTCCTACAGAACAGCATCCTTACGGAATTACAATGACCAGTACGGTCTTTGCGGCGTTTTCCTCTGCAGGCGCAGATATGGACGGTGTTGTCGGAGGAAAGACCGGATATACGCCGGAGGCGCGTCAGTGCCTTGCGACTTACTATGAAAAGGGCGATCTGAGATATGTCCTTGTTACGTTCGGCGCAGGCGACGGAACAAATAAGACATATGACAACGCGAAAGACGCTGCAAAAATCTACGGAAGTTATGTAAAATCCTGAAATCAGTCAAAAAGGATATATAAAATGGGAAGAATACTCGGAATTGATTACGGCGATGTACGTACCGGAATAGCGATCAGTGATGAAACCGGATTTCTCGCGAGCGGTGTCGGAACGCTTGAATCGAGCGGCGACGCAAAGCTTATCGAAAAGATAGCCGGTACGATAGCGCAGTACGGCGATGTTTCCTCTATAGTAGTCGGAGAGCCTGTCAATATGGACGGCACGCGCGGCGCGCGCAGTGAAAAGGCGCGTGAGTTTGCGAGAAAGCTCGGACTGCGTACCGGACTTACGGTCGAGCTTTACGACGAGCGGAGGACGACTCTTGCAGCAAGCGTGTTTATGAATGAGACTGATACGCGCGGAAAAAAAAGAAAAGCGTCGATAGATACTCTATCGGCAGAGATAATCCTGCAGAACTATCTTGACAGAAAGCACAATCAGGGAGGCTGATAACTGACGGCAAACGGAGCTGATTATCTGAAAAGATATTTTTGATATGTAAGCTTTGTCTGAAAACAGTGTATCTGCTGCTCACAAGCGGAAAATTGAACGGTCATTCTGCCGGCATTCCGGCATTGACAAGCAGGCAGAGAAAATATTTTTCTTCGGTACAGCAGTCAGCAAATCATGCTTGTGACCGGACAATAAGAAACCAAAGGTCAGAATAGGTCGAGAGCATAAAATTGAAATCCGGTAACCGTATTTGATAATCGGACCTCTTGACAAAAATGGAATTTTAGTGTAAAATATATAAGTCGAACAGCCGGAAGAGCGTAGAATCACGACGATTCTACGCTCTTTTCTTTGTTCTTCGTAGTTTTCAGGCAGCTTTCTCTCTGATAAAGACTCCAACAAAGCAATAATCTCAAGGAGGATTTTATGAATCAGTCAGAAAACAGTCAATTTTTAGGAACGGAAAAAATCGGAAAATTAATGCTGAAATTTTCCATTCCATGCGTACTCTCTCTTTTAGTAAGCGCACTCTATAATATTGTTGACCAGATTTTTATAGGTAACAGTGAATTGAGCGCACTCGGCAATGCGGCAACAGGTGTTGTCTTTCCGATTTTCATTATTGCCCAGGCCTTTGCCTGGTGTTTCGGCGACGGCTGTGCCGCCTATTTGAATATTTGCCAGGGTAAAAAAGATACACAGTCTGCACATAAGGCAATCGGAACAGGAATTATTATTACGCTGTTTGCGAGTATTGTGCTGATGGCGGTATTTTTTCCGTTAAAAACACAGCTTTTAACCTTATTCGGCGCTTCGGAAAACAGCATAGGTATGGCGATCGAGTATTTCAATATCATTTTAGTGTTTTTCCATGTGTATATGCTTTCTAATATGATGAATGCTGTTGTCCGTGCGGACGGAAGTCCCTCCTGGTCTATGGCTTCAATGGCGATTGGCGCTGTTATAAACATCATTTTAGATCCCGTATTTATTTTTGGTATGCATTGGGGCATGAAGGGCGCAGCTCTTGCTACGGTTATCGGTCAGATTGTTTCTTTTGTAATCAGCATTTCTTATTTCTTCCGTACCAAGACTTTCAAACTTACAAAAAAGAGTTTTATTCCTGATTTCAAAGCGTTTTCAGGCGCACTGAAGCTCGGCATTTCTTCTTTTATTACACAGATGACGATTGTTATTATTTCTCTGGTCTGCAACATAATGCTGGCAAAGTACGGCGCAATTTCGCATTACGGTGTGGATATACCGATTGCGATTATTGGAATTGAAAGCAAGGTTTTTACCGTTGTAATCAATTTGGTTGTGGGGATCGTTCTCGGCTGCCAGCCGATTATCGGCTACAATATGGGCGCAAAAAATTACGGCAGAGTAAAGAAACTCTATAAATCTATTCTTTTATGTACGGTTGTAATCGGTGCTGTTTCAACATTGCTGTTCGAGTTGGCTCCTCGGACGGTTGTCGGCATCTTCGGAATGCCTACCAACATACCGAATCCTGAAGATTATTGGGTTTTTGCCGAGAAAACATTTCGGATTTTCCTTTCGCTTGTTACTTTTACCTGTATTATAAAAATGACCTCAATTTTCTTTCAGGCTGTCGGCAAACCGGCACAGGCAGTCCTTGCTTCGATGATACGGGATATTGTTTGTTTTGTTCCGTTGATTCTGATTCTGCCTAATTTCTTTGGGATCGAGGGCATTTTAT
>CALGZV010000200.1 GCA_937934385.1 uncultured Clostridia bacterium
GATGGTAAAGTTCCCCGTACAGAGATACATGCAATCGACGGCAGATTTGTAATGCACGGCGATATAGAATCTCTTTTCAGAGAATTCGGATTTACCGCCGATCAGCTCCGTGAGCGTTTCGAACGGTTTATTCGTGCAGGCGGCTCTGCGGAATAAGGAATAGTTGTATTGATCTTGCTTTAAAATAATATCTGTTACTAAGAAGATTTTATTAAACTATAAAGACAAGACAGTAAAGTATCTGTGTATAGCTGTAATTAAATAACAAAAACGATTTTAAGAAATACATGTCACCTGTCTTTTAAACGGATGGTAAAACAGTTGCTGTATGGTTAAATACAGCATTGGATTATTCGCTTTATATGAGGTTATATCATGATTTTCAAAAAAGCAACAGAAATTGTCAGTATGTTCAAAGGAAAAAGATCTGCTTCTGAGAGAGGAAAGCTTAAAAGCTTTGTAAAAAAGCATCCGTATTTACATCTTGTTATTTCAGCGGCTGTAATGAATCTTATTATAGAGACACTCGGCCGTCATTCACTGATTGCCGCGATAAAATTTATTATAGATTTTCCGCTTCAGTTTTTGCTAGGGGTGCTGATAGTCGGAGTGACCTTTGCACTCTCGTTTATTGTGCCGAGGCGGCGATTTGCATATACATTTGCCGCACTTATATGGTTCGGGCTGGCGGTTGCAAACTGTATTGTGCTGTGTTTTCGGGTAACGCCGCTTTGCGCAATTGACTTTATACTTCTGAAGGATATTATCTGACGGTCTGGCAGATTGTGCTTGTCGCTGCTGCTATCCTGATTGCCGTAGCGGGAGTTGTCTATATATGGATAAAATCAGATCCTGTTAAGCGTGGCGCACGAAAAGTTATTAAGGCAGTCACCGCGTTTGTTGTTGCAGCCGGAATAACTGTTGGTTTTGCGGCGGTCAATTCTGTTTTCGCCGAATCGACCGGTTTTTTACCGGACGATTACCGTACGAACGGTTTTACATATAGCTTTTGCGCAACTTTTTGATCGTGGTGTGGATATGCCGGCCGATTACTCGGAGGAGAAAGTAAAATCGGTTTGCGAGAAAATATTATCTGCTGTACCGGACAGGGAAAATGCTGTTGCTTCGGATATGCCGAACATTATATTCGTTCAGCTCGAATCTTTTATGGATATAAGCCGTGTAAAAGGACTTGAACTGTCGGAGGTTCCTACACCGATGTTTACGCGTCTGAAGAGTAATTGCCCTCACGGAGAGCTTATAGTTCCCGTGACCGGATGCGGAACCGCAAACACAGAGTTTGAGATACTTACCGGAATGAATGTCAGGGATTTCGGCTCCGGAGAATTTCCTTATGACACTGTGCTTCAGACAGTACCGTGCGAGAGTATAGCGTCGAATCTCTCACGCATAGGATATAAAACTCATGCAATGCACAATAACAATGCGACGTTTTACGGACGCGATGTTGTATTTTCAGCTCTCGGATTTGACACTTTTACTTCCGTGGAATTTATGGAGGGAGTTACATATAACAGTATCGGATGGGCGCACGATTCTGTTTTGACAAGGGAAATAGAAAAATCACTTGACTCTACCGCGGAAAAAGATTTTATATATGCAATTGCGGTTCAGACTCACGGAAAGTATCCGTCAGATTATACCGGAGGCAGTATAAAAGCCTTTTGCGCGGGTACGGATTCCGGATTCGGTAAAAGGTTGGCGGAGATCGAATACTGGATCAATGAAGCCCGTGAAGTTGACAGTTTCATAGGAGAGCTTACACGTGTTCTTTCGGAAAGACAGGAGAGAACCGTACTTGTTCTGTTCGGCGATCATATTCCGGATATAGGACTTTCCGTCGGCGATATGGATAACGGCAGTATATACAAAACCGATTATGTGATCTGGGACAGCAGCACATGTGTACCTGCCGTGGATATGGAAACCCTCTCTCCGGATTTGTGGGAGTATGATGACGTGCCGAAGCAGTCATATCAGCTTTATCCGTATGTGCTTGACAGCGTTGGATTTGATATGAGCGGCTTCGGAGTTGTATCAGTGCTTGACGCATATCTGTATAATACCGAAAATTACAGAGATATGCTTAAGCTGCTCGAATATGATATATTATACGGTAAGTGCTATTCGTCCGAAAACGGATACTCATTTTCCGATATATCATACGGTACATGCGATATAGTTATTGACTCGGTTTCCCTTGACAGAGATATGCTTACAGTGAGAGGAAGCGGATTCACTCCGTTTACTGAAATAGTTGTAGGCGAAAATACCGTTCCTACAGAATATATATCCGAAAGCATGCTCAGAGCGGTTACCGATGCAGGCAACGGAACACTTGTAAGTGTTTCCGTATCAGACGGCGGAAAGCTTCTCAGGCGCGGAAACGACAAATTTATTAACTGTCCGTAATATTGATTTGCAATAATTGCGTAATAAAGAACCGGTTTTCTTGTTTTTTATATATTCCCGTTAAAAAAGAATACAAAGAAAAGGATGTAGATGTTATATGCCGGATAATCTGTATATATGGTTCTGGTATTTCCTCATATATGCGTTTATCGGATGGTGTGCCGAAGTTTCATATGCGGCAGCGACGCTCGATAAATTTGTAAACCGCGGTTTTCTGAACGGTCCGCTGTGTCCGATATACGGTTTCGGGGTGTGCTTTGTAATACTGTGTCTGACGCCGCTGCGCGCGGTTCCTCCGCTTCTTTATATCGGCGCCGTACTGATTACATCGCTGCTTGAATTTGTTACAGGATGGCTTCTTGAAAAGTTTTTTCACCAGAAATGGTGGGATTATTCCGATAAGAAATTCAACATAAAAGGATATGTATGCCTGTCTTTCTCACTTATATGGGGAATCGGGTGTATGGCGGTTATGTATCTTGTACAGCCGTCGGT
>CALGZV010000201.1 GCA_937934385.1 uncultured Clostridia bacterium
AAATACTCACCGAATGGATACGCTTCCGAATGAACTGTGTAAGCCGGGAGCTGACATTTGAGCTTGATAAAATGCGGGCAAAGCTTCATCTGCTTATGGGGCTCGGAAAAATCATACTTGACATTGATAAGGCGATCAGGATAATTCGCGAAACAAAGAAAGACAGCGAAGTTATACCTAACCTGTGTGAAGGCTTCGACATTGATACCGATCAGGCAGAATTTATAGCAGATATCAAGCTGAGAAATCTTAACCGGGAATATATTCTGAACAAACTCAGAGAAACAGATGATCTCAAAGCAGAGATTGCGAAAACAGAAGAAATCCTCAGCAGTGAGAGAAAGCTGAAATCGCATATTGCCAAACAGCTGAAGTCTGTCAAAGCAAAATATGCAAAACCGCGGTGTACGCAGATAATCTATGAAGATGAGCTGCTTGAGCCGGAAGAAGATGTATCTCCCGACGATTCGGTTGTCAATCATATCATATATACGCGCGAAGGATACTTTAAAAAGATATCGCAGCGCTCGCTGAAGGCAACAGATACACAAAAGCTCAAAGAGGGCGACACCATAGTTCTTGAATAACACCGATGAACTGCTCTTTTTCTCCGACCGGTCTCAGGTTTACAAAGCGCATGTCGGAGATTTTGATATACTGAAATCGGGAGAACTCGGTGACTATGTACCGTCAAAGCTCGGCTTTGACGAAGGAGAACGCTGCACAGCAATGTGCAGGCTCGAAAAGGAAAACGACAACCACCGTATTGTCCTTATATTCGAAAACGGATCGGCCGTCCGTGTTCCCGCTTCTGCTTACGTAACTAAAGCGAACAGACGCAAACTGACCGGGGCATATTCCGATCATTCACCGCTCGTTGCGGCTTTCTACGAGACAGAGCCTGCCGAGCTTCTGATAATGTCGGAGTCAGGCAGGGGAATAATAACAAGCAGCGAAAACATAGTTGAAAAATCGACGCGTTCAAGCCGCGGTGCTATAATAATGACTCTAAAAAAGAATGATAAAATAACCGAAGCTACTACCGATCTTTCAGATATTTCTGAGCCCAAAAAGCTCCGTAAAAACAAGCTTCCTTCATCAGGAACCTTAATCGTAAAATAAAAATAAAACACCCTGCACGCTGAAAATGCTGCTTTATCAGATACAGACGGTCTGATATGCAAACATATTTCAGACAGCAAGGTGTTTTTCTTTTTATGACTGTATTTTAATTGTCTATCTTATAGGATATTCCTCAGGCGAAAACAGATGCCGTACAAGATATGCTGCATCATTTTCACCAACTTCACCGTCTCCGTCAAGATCCCCGCTTTGTGAAATAGGGTACTCGGACGGATCGTTCACATGTTTCTTCAAATATATTGCATCATCACTGTCGACATTTCCGTCTCCGTTCATATCACCGGCAACAGACATATTATCTCCGCCCGGTATATCTGAATTCGTACCGGCAGCTCCGCATACCGTGCAGCTTCCGTTCGAAAAATTATGTCCTGCAGGGTCGGACGATATTTCTGAAAGCACTGTTCTGCATTTTTCACAGACGATTCTGCTATATCCGCCTTCTGTGCAACTTGCCTCATGTTCTTCATATACCCATGAATGCGTACATACTGTTTTATTCCGGAGCGTAACCGACACAACGGTATCGTATGTTCCTGAAGCGCCGTGTTCATTTACCGAAGTCCCGTTGACATCAAGTGCGCCGAATGAAAGACGTATTTGCTGCCCTGCTTTGAGACTCTGGCTGTTCATCGGAATTTTAAGCTCAACAGCATATCCGCGGTTAGACGATTTAAGGCGCGTTGTATAATACTCCTTATTACCGCTTATATTTCCGCTCATAGACGATGACAGGCCTGTTCCTGCATCAGAACTTTGCATCACGTAAAGATATCCGTTTTTATCGGTATGAACGGGATTTTCAGATGGATTAACCGTATTAGTTGCATTCACACCGATCTTCGCCCACGTATTTCCGTCAGATCCGAAAACCCTGAATACTGCAAGATCGTTTTTGGATGGATCGTCAAGACTGTATATCTGTGCAAATCTGTCAGGATCATCTATATCTGCATAGATATAAAGATAATTGCTGTCCCACAAAAAATATGCAGTTCCGCTGAGCTTTCTGGAATTTACCGTTTCCGAAAAACTGAGTCTGTATGATGAATCATAGGCCGCGTCACGCACTGCGTCGTCAGGGACGAGATCAGAGGGCGCTTTATTTATAACCGCCTGGCCGATCGTAACATAATTTGCGCCTTCATCAGTACTCGCCGAACCGACTGCGCCATATATTTCATGAAATTGATCGGTAGTTACATTTGCGCTGCTCGTAGTAATTTTAAGAGTACATGAAGACGAAGCAGATGTAAAGTCTGAAGCAATACCGTTTCCATCGTAAGACGCCCCGGCCTGAGCGTCATTCAGATAAAGCGTAAAATTAAAATTGTTACCGTTACTGAAAAAATTACTGTACAGAGTATTAGCCGTATCTATCGGTATACAAACCTCGGATATATAACCGTTTGCAGTTCTCGTAACAGCTACATTCTTTTTATTCGGAGTTATATCGCCGTCCGCGCACGAACGAAGCGTCGACACCGAACAGCTGTCGCCTGCCCAAAGCGCATAACCGAGCGCATCGGTTCCTACCCAGCCACCGTAGGCTAATTCATATGCTATTGTATCGCCCCAAAGCATATTTTGAGAATATCCTGACTTTTTTGCAAAAAAGTCAGCGCCCGGAGTCATTATATCGTCGTCCTGAACTACCGAACATATATAAAGATTTTTTCCGTACCATGTTATATAAGATGTTACAGATGCATCTCCGCCTCCGCTCATAGTAACGATAGCTGAGTCAAGATATTCAGCATCAGGCAATCCGTCAAGCACCGGCTTATATTTTTTCACCGAATCGGAAATTGTTGTAAGTACCGGATCTGACGCCGACGGCAAAAGAGGTATTGTTTCATTCTGTGTATATCCGCATACAGTACAGCTTCTCGACCTGTTTCCCGTCTGAGTCTGGGTAGCCGGCCT
>CALGZV010000202.1 GCA_937934385.1 uncultured Clostridia bacterium
TCAAAACTGTGACTTTCGCTTCCCGGAGGAATGAGCATGCATATGTCAACACGTTCTCCTCCTATACGTCTTGCAATGTCATAGCACGGAAAATTTGAGGTGACGATATGTATTTTTCCGTCATCCGGATTTACAAGCTGCGAACACCCGCCAAACACCGATGCCAGTACGCAGGCAACTACAAAAACTAAAACTTTTTTTATTCCTGACAACAATATGTTTTCCTTTCACTTTAACAGCTGAAATAATTAAAAATGAGAATACCCATTTAAAAGCTCTCAAGAAGCTTTGTAACAAGCTTCCACAACCTCTCAAATGAGTCGAGATTCATCCGTTCCTCCGGCGTGTGTATATCTCTGATATCAGGTCCGATCGCTATTGCATCAAGTCCTCTTCCTCGGCTTGATATAAGGTTTCCTGCTATAATACCGCATTCAAGGCCGGCATGTATAGGAAGCGCAGTCGGATCCTTGCTGTCCGGAAAAAGTTCCTTATACACCGAAAGATATTTTTTCTGCAATGGTGTGCCGTATACAGGTTCCCAACCGGGATAGCGTCCGATAAGCTCGGAGACTCCGCCTGTAAGTCTTGCAAGGCGTTTTATCTGATCGATCATATAATCCTGAGTAATCTCAAGAGACGATCGGTTCATAAAAGCAATTTTTATTTTTCCGCCATCAAACATATGGATCGATGCAGGATTTGCAGATGCTTCCACAAACGTAAGCTCCTGTTTATTGCGTCTCACAACTCCGCACGGACAAAGTATAAGAAATGATAAAAGATTTGACGTTGCCTTAAATGTAAGCATTTTTGCTCCGCAAACTGCCGAAACCTTTGTCTTATCTATACGCAGATATGCGCGCAAGTCGCTCGCGGTAAACTCATCTTTTACAGCTGTAAAAGTCTTTTCTATAAGCTCGGTCTCGGCATGCCCGTCAGAAAACGCTATCACAGCTTCCGCCTCACAAGGTATGGCATTGCTTACCGTACCGGAATCAATACTTACAATATTGAAAGGATATTTATCATAAGCAGTCGAAAGTATTCTTGCAAGAAGGATTAGCGCGTTCTTTCTCTCTTTTTCAATGTCCGCTCCCGAATGTCCGCCCGCAAATCCTCCGAGTGTTACTGTATAGCATTTTCCGTAAAGATCGGAATAGTCAGGATCGAAAGTAACTTCGATATCCGCACTTCCTACGCATCCGATAACCGCCTGCCCCTCTCCCTCGCTGTCAAGATTTATCATAGTTTCAGCAGTTATATATCCGGTGTCAAAATTCATTGCACCTACAAGACCTGTCTCCTCCTGAACTGTAAACAAACATTCAATCGGCGGATGTTTTAAAGTTTTATCGTCAAGAACAGCAAGCATTACAGCCACTGCAGCTCCGTCATCAGCACCGAGGGTTGTACCGTTTGCCCCAAGCCAACCGTCTGTTACCTTAAGTTCAATAGGATCCTTTTCAAAATCATGGACAGTTCCCTTATTTTTAACACATACCATGTCGAGATGTCCCTGCAAAAGAATTGCGGGGCGGTCTTCATATTCTTTTGACGGCGGCTTCTTAACAAAAACATTGTCGTATCTGTCACGCATATGTTCAAGTCCGCGCACCTTTGCAAAGCTGCACACAAAATCAGCAGCTGCTTTTTCATTTCCGGATCCGCGTGGAATAGCAGAAAGCTGCTCAAAAAAGCGAAAAAGATTCTCGGGGTTACGTCCGTTGATCACATATTCCATAGTGCTTTGCTTCCTTCCGATAAATTAAATATTTAAATTTATTATACAACAAATGCGAAATAAAAGTATGTATTTTTTTTGAACTTTTGGAAATGAAACCAAATATCTTGTACAAATGCTTATAGCTTCGTTTTCGAATTTTACACTGAAAATTTTGTAACACATATTTATTTTTCTCATGAGCAAATTAATTTATGCGTGAATGTTTTTATGTTACCATAACATAAATATCAATATTTCACGCTATAAGCAGCACTGATCCGGATAAAAATTTTATCTCTTGATTTAACACATATCCGTATCTGATACTGACTATTTATTTTAAAGAATGGAACGGATGTTGTGATAAGAAAAGAAAAAACAAAAAGCACATGCCGTAACCGCAAAGCACGGCGAATGGTTTCTGCCGCACGCTCATCTTTTATCTGCCTTTGTTCACTGATAGCAGCCTTCTCTCTAATACTTCCGGGAAGCATATCCGTATATTCCGAAGAAGAGCTTCCGAGCAGAATAAACATTCCGTTTGTCTCTTATTCAGCATCAAACACCAACGATGATTCGGTAAAATGTACGGCGGAAGCAATGCCTGTATCAGGTTCTTCCGTAAAAACCGAGAGCGATCTGCTGAATGTTGAAGCACGTCTGCTCGGTATCCTTCCGATAGGAAATATAGATGTAAACGTTTACCGTAATGTCAAAGTATGTCCGGGAGGAATGAGCTTCGGAGTTAAAATCTCGACAGAAGGCGTTCTGATAGTCGGAATGTCCGATATAAGCACGCCTGACGGCAGGATAAATCCCGCATATGACGCAGGAATACGTGTCGGAGATGTCATAACAAAGATCAACGGCAAAAATGCTGATTCAGTCATTACGGTAACAAAAGCGTTTTCCGAATGCGGAGGAAAGCCGGTTTCAATATGCATTTTGCGTGACGGAACTGAACAAATATATGATGTTCAGCCAATATCAGACGGAAACGGATACAAAGTCGGTATATGGGTGAGAGACAGTACAGCCGGAATAGGAACTGTAACCTATATAGTTCCGGAAACAGGAGCCTTTGCAGGACTCGGACACGGTATTTTTGACATTGACACAGGTAAATTAATGCCGATGCGGCGAGGAACAGTAAGCGATGTGATAATTTCCGGAATAAAAAAAGGACGCGCAGGCGCCCCCGGAGAGCTTCAAGGATATTTCGGCTCAGAAAAATTGGGAACACTTGTATTTAACCGCGAGAGCGGAGTATACGGAGTATTTTCAAAGCTGCCGGACAATGCCGACACATCAGAGCTTATTCCAATAGGACTTAGTAATGATGTTGTCGAAGGAGACGCAACCATAATATGTACACTTGATGAAAAAGGTCCTCAGCGTTACTCTATAAAAATATCCCAGATATCACATGACGCAGGTTCACTCAAAAATTTCGTAATACACGTAACCGATCCTAAACTTCTTGAACAAAC
>CALGZV010000203.1 GCA_937934385.1 uncultured Clostridia bacterium
TGTCCGGTGTTTTTTAATTAAATTAAAGGATGTGGACCTTTAATGTCAGATTCGAGCGGAAGTACATACGGAAAGCGATGTACTGAAAAAACGACAACTGAATACTATTAAAAAGACTGTATTCGCTTTTACCGCGGGATCGCCTTAATTAATTTGGAGCGATCTCCCGATAAAACAAAGCGCCGCAGCGGAGCACGGAGGTTGACCGCCTCCGTGTCCGAACTCAGGGTTGCAGACACAACACCTAAGTCACTTCTGCGGTAAAAGATATGATAACACATTTTCTTCGAAATGTCAAGGCAGTGCTGTCAGATTTTGAAGAAAAGTGCGGCGAAACACGGAAGTGGAATTATTCCGTGTCCGTTCTCAGGGTTGCCATAAACAACATCTGAGATTATCCGTACTGTGTTAAAATTACATATCCTTTACGCAGGAGTGCGCTGTAAGCTTACAGTCTTTAAACTGAAAAGATAAAGTGTTGTGAACAAATGTGATTGACAAAAAGTTTTTTGAATAACGCTTGCTGATGCAAGCTACACCGCACGATAACACCGTTATCGTGGACAGTCAATCTAACGATGACAGCTTCTCCAGGGGGAGAAGCCTAACGGGTTTGGCAAAACTCCGTAAGCTTTCCCCTTTGAGGGGAAAGTGGGCGGCGTAGCCGCTCGAATGAGGTGTAGGACGCATAACGTCCGTCAAAGCAAAGACTTCGGCACGCCGCGTTTTACAAAAAGCGCGATAAGTTCACAGTCCTGGGTTCTCCGCTCCCGTTCGTTTTTATCCGGGAGTTTAGCTTCTTAGTTTGCTTTGCTGACCTGCATTTCAGACTAAGTATAAAGCGGCAGATGTATGTCTGCCGCTTTTTTGTAAATAATAATAACAAACAATACAGCGGAGAAAACAGCTTTTACTGTAAGCTTATAATAAATAACGAATTATGAAACAAATAAACTACAGCGCAAACACAGTTATCAATAAATATTTTCATGCTATGACAGGCGTATCTGTATATCATGGCTTTTCAGCATTTCTGCAAAGCGGAGCGGGCGGCTCTGTTTCGACACTGCGGGAAAACTTTAACCGCGGCGGACTTGTTCTTGCAAAAGCTGCTTTGTACTCATATGAACATCTTAATTCGTCAGACATACTGAAAAATATCGGAGCGGTGTGCAACTGCACAAACGAAGAATTTCTGGCGGAGTTTGAAAAATATTCCTCTGAAACACTTGCCGCCGATCCGCGGCTTCTGAGTCATATTCCGCATGCATGCGCATATCCGACAGCAGCAGAGCTGATCGACTTTATTATCGGCAGTAACAGACGCAGATTTTATAAAAATCTTATAAATTATATACCTACAATGGAGAAAAGCTTTGATAATTATACGGAAGCTATGATGGTAAATCTTTCCGTATATTATAAGCACCAGCTTGCGGGTTTTCACCGTTTTCAGGTCAGATTTTATGACCTCCGCGATCAGCTTATAGAAAAAAGAAACTTTGACAGCTTTGACGAAGCATGTGACTTCGGCGATGAACGGCTTGTAAACGGTATGAATATAAGCCGGTATATTATCCGCACAAATTCGTTGTTTTCCGGCGAATGGCTCATCTGCCGCGCGGTCGGAAATAAGCCTGTATCAGATCATATTATTAATGAACCTGCGGAGTGGCTGGTGACCTTCTATGACAGCTCCGACCGTATGCAGCAGTCTTATTCTGATAAAAAGCTTATTTTACCGGAATTCATCAGCGGTATGCGTCGACGGCTCGATTCACAATACTATGTTATGTCATGCCGTGCCGGAGAAGAAAAGCTTTTCAAGGTGCAGTATTTCAGTGCGTATTGGTATATAAAGGATAATATCCTTACTGAAATAATTAAGAGCGCCGCCGAATACGGTCAGGCAAACCGCGAAGAGCTGTACCGCGGTATGCTTGCCGAAGATGCAAAGGAATCCGAGCGCATGATCGGGGCAGGGTATATTGCCGACGAAGAAATAAAGCTGTAATTCGGCTTTTCTGAAAGAATGCCATTTTAAACTTTTGGGGCAGGTTTTACAAAGCATATTCAAAAAATCGGAAATCAGAATAATTTTACATGTGTAACAATAACGCTTCAGGCGTCAGCTACAGCTGTAAAACCTTGCCGCAGAAGTCCTGAAAGCGCTGTCGTGCTCAACAAAAATCATTGTCGGGGAGAATTCAGTTATGAGCTGTTCGATCTGCATTCGGGAATACAGGTCGATAAAATTGAGAGGCTCATCCCAGATATAGAGATGCGCATGCTCGCACAGGCTTCCGGCTATCAGTACCTTTTTCTTCTGTCCTTCTGATAGGTCCGACATGTCCTTTTCAAACTGTATCCGCTCGAAATCCATTTTACGCAGAATCGTTTTAAACAGA
>CALGZV010000204.1 GCA_937934385.1 uncultured Clostridia bacterium
TGACAGGCTTCAGCTTTCCGGACGCGGGCACGACAGGATACTGCGCGTCGCAAGGACGATCGCCGATATGGACATGTCCGAGGTGATAGACAAAAAGCATATCGCAGAGGCAATAAATCTCCGTACTCTTGACCGCCCTTATTGGTGATGCCGCCCGTATGCGCGTATTGTAGCACAAAAATTTGTATCAGTCAATAAAAATATCCTTTTGTAAACATTTTTAAAATTAAAGTCATGATTAGAAGAGGTTGTTATATGAATGAAAGACTCATACTTTTGACCGATAGCGGGATCAGATTCTATGACGGAAATAAAACGTCAGACATTACGAGCAGTACACTGTCCGGATATCTTTCGAGAGCGCGTGAGGTTGAGCGAAGCCGTGAATGGAAAAGCACCGGAAGCGGCGCTGTGTTTATGGGTACGGCTCTTCCGGCCGATCCGCCTTCTTCGGAGAATATACGTTCGAAAGTTACATGTACTGCAGTACTCGGAAACAGCTTACTTTACTCGCTGTGGATAGACGAATTCGGCGGTATATATTCAAAGCTTTCGCCTGATGACACAAACGAGGGCGTTTTTTGGAGTGACAGCGGCTGCCGGGTAAAGCATTTTTCCGTCCGCGGGAACAGAATGGCTGCGGCGGTGTCATACGGATCGGAAGCACATGTGGCTGTTTTTGACGGAGAAAATATGCGTCAGCTTACCGAAGGGCCGAGCAGCGAAAGCTGGCCGAGCTTTTCTGAGCTTGATCCCGGATATATATATTATGGCAGTTCGGGTTTTGAGATAGATACCGCATCGGAAAATTCTGATGAGCAGAGGACGTTTTTTCCCATGTTTGGAATGCTTACGCCGTCAGCACCGAAAAAGCTCGGACCGTCTGCGATCTTTCGTATAAATACTTCTACACTTGAAATAGATGAGATACTATCTGATTCTAAATATAATTTTGAAAAACCTTATCACGGAAGAAACGGGGAAATTTATTTTATTAAAAGACCGTTTTCTGAGAAAAGCGGTATGAAATTTTCGGATATTTTACTCGCACCTGCAAGATTTATCGGAGCTGTTGGAGGATTTCTGAACGTTTTTACAATGAAATATTCGGGAAAAACTCTTACCTCTTCAAAAGGTACAAAGTCAAAACAAAAGTCGGAATATGACCGTATTATTGAAGGCAATCTGATCAATTCCGAGAAAGAACTGAAATCTAACCGTGTTTACGGAGACAGCGATCCCGGTATAATACCGAGAAGCTTTGAATTCTGTGCCATGTCTGCGCAGGGCGATATAAAGGTTCTCAAAAAGGGTGTAAACGCATTTTCGCCGATACCCGGAACAGACGACTTTTATGTTTCAAACGGAAGCGCTGTTATACGTATTTATGCAGACGGGCATGAAGAAAAAATCTGTACTCAGGACGGTGTATATCAGATAGTTACTGCATAACTGTGATATTACTGTTCCGGTACAGACGGTTTCTCAGTTTGTGATGAAGCTTATCGCCGGAAGATATCCGAGCGGATCGACAGGCGTGCCGCCACTGCGTACTTCAAAATGAAGGTGATAATCGGTTGCAAGACCGCTTTTGCCTATATGGCCGATGATCTGTCCCTGGCTTACCGACTGCCCTTTGCTTACGGCTATATCCCCCAGATGAGCGTAAACAGTCTGAAGTCCTTTCCCGTGGTCGATTATGACTACCTTACCGTATGTAAGAAGCAGTCCGGCATATGAGACTGTCCCTCCGTCGGCAGCCCAAGCAGGATTATCCCTGGCACCGTAAAGATCCATCCCGGTATGATATCCGACCTGTTCATCGAGTATATCTCTGTCTTCTCCGAAAAAAGATGATACTATTAGTCCTGAGGTTTCAAGCGGCCAGATTAATCCGCCTGTGACGGTTCCGGGCTCTGTATGCTCTTTTATACCGTTTATTACAGTCTCATTTTTCGGTTCTTTAAGAATCTCCTGTGAGATCATTTTGCGGGATTCATCTGTTCCTGTGCATGTTACGATGTATTCTGCATGCCTTATACCGCTTTCTCCTTGCGCCGATGTGAATGAATATCCGGCGTACCGTTCATCGCTTTCAATATACTCTGTTTCAAATTCGATGCTTTCGTATACTTTTTCAGTGCGGGTAACCGTAAATTTCATGGGTGATAAAAGATCTGGCGAAAGATCCGGTGTTTTCTCTGCTGCAAGTTCTGCATTATAGTTTGCAGTAAGCTCGTCTATTTTTTGGCTTCGAAGCTTTTCATTCCTGATCCATTTTGTATTTATAAGGTCTATCAGACTATTGTAATAAGCAGAGTTACGTTCGTTGTTTTTTTCTGAAATTTCATACATGGTTTTCGCAACTCTTACCGAGGGATGCTCATGTGTTATACCCATATCGTTCATTGCAAGAATGCAGAAAAAATCATTTCCGTCAGTTACCTTTTCTGAGGGGCACAGCCGCTGTTCGATATTAACCGAATTTGCTGCTTCGGCAGAAATTGTACCGGGGACGTTGCTTTCTATAAGCATGCATATTTCATTTTCGGCGCGCAATATCGCGGATTTTGCTTCTTCTGCATCATATACATCGGCAATATACTGTCCGTTTATTGTAACAGCATAAGACTTTGTAATTCTGTTATCGGTTTTCGGCACTATTTCCATCATATCATCGTACTTTATTTCAGGAAGCTTTGTATTTTCTCCGAAAATTCGGCTTTGAAATTCAAATTGAGTTTGCGGTGATATACTTACTTTAAAGTTTTCCGAAATGTTTTGATATATGCGGTTGATTTCATCTGTAAATTCATCGGGACCGAAATCGGAATTTTTTTTCAGATATCCTATGGCGGTTCCGTCTGATATTACAAATATCGTTGCCTGACTTTTGCTGTATATAAATCCGGCTGCAAATAGTACAGTTATTACAGCCATGAGGCACGCAACCGAGGCGGAGACGATGCGTTTTTCTGATGGATTTCTTTTCGGCTTGTCTGCGCTTTTTATCATAAGCAAAGTCCTTTTATAATTTAAAATGAGAAGTATTTTATATACTATATAATTTATTATAAACAATTATATGCTTTTTTCAATGCAATTCATTAAAATTTAAAAATATATATGTATATGCGATGAGATCGGTAAACTATGATTGATGTAAAAAATAATAGAATAAAAACGTTTACGGCTTTGTTAATTTCTTATACTCTTTTGATCGCATTGCTTTGTATTCTTTCGATGGCAGGCGTGTCGGGAGGCATTGCAGTGTCGGCAGTATATGCTTCAGCTGCATTATTTGCAGTGTATTTTCTGAAAGATTCGTGCCGGGAATGTATTGATATTGAATATCCGGAGGAACTCAGGGAAAAAACATCAGTGCGATGCAGAGCGTCTGATGCGGGGGATCGGTGTAAGTCTCGAATTTTAATATGTATTAAAAATTATGTCAGAGACAATAGGCGCCGCAAGCTGTTTTTATCTGTTGCAGTACTTTTGGTTTTAATCGGGGTTTCGTTTTTAATTACTGCTGTGTTTGGAGCAAGCAATATTCCGGTAGACAAGTTGACTGTAAACAGTAATATATCTTTTTTTGTTTTATTGAATGTGGCAGTATCTGCTTTCAGACACGTTCTTGTTCCGGCGATATGTGAAGAGTTTTATTTCAGAAGAATTGTTTTTTTAAAACTGAAAAAAGATTGCGGAGTTTCATTTTTGCTGTCTGCAATATTATCGTCGCTGCTATTTATGGATATGCACATATCCGGTGTTGATTCTATGGTATTTGCATTTGTTTCTGGATTTATTCTGAGCTTTCTGATTTATGTTACAGATTCAGTCGTATACTGCTGTGCTGTGCATTTTGTATATAATTTGATTGCTTTTGCTTTTATTATGCTTTAAGCATTTGATAAATGCGGGGATTAAATTTGTCGGGAATTTAAAATATGGGTAGATTATAAGAGGATTATAATTATGAGAAACGCAGAGAAAACTATCGGAAATATGATAGATAAGCAAAGCATTTGTTATATAAGTTCTGTCGACCAAGACGGATTTCCGAATACAAAGGCTATGCTCAGACCGAGAAAAAGAAACGGAATAAAGGAAATATATCTTTCAACGAATACATCATCACTGAAAGTATCATCTTTCAGAGCTAACCCAAAGGCTTGTTTATATTTTTGCGACAGAAGATTTTTCAGAGGTATCATGTTAAAGGGAACTGTGGAAATACTGGAGGATCAGGAATCAAAGGATATGATATGGCAATTCGGAGATACGATGTATTATCCGAAAGGAAGAACAGATCCGGATTACTGTGTAATAAAGTTTACCTCTGCTTGTGCAAGGTATTACAGCAATTTTAAATCGGAGGATATAGAAATTCAATTAAAATGTGTTGAGTGAATCGGAGATATTTATGGCGACGTATAAGGATAGAATGGCTCAGAAAAAACGGAAAACCGCATTGTTTATGCCGGCTGAGTCTTATGATGAAAAATATATGCTGCTCGCGGTAGAACAGGCAAAGCAGGCATCGAGGCTCGGCGAGGTCCCTGTAGGTGCAGTTATAGTTTATGACGGAAGGGTGATTTCATCTGCGCATAATCGGTGCGAGAGTGCCAAAAGCGCTCTTTTTCATGCTGAAGTTGAAGCGATCCGTAACGCATGCTCGGTTTTGGGCGGATGGCGGCTTGACAGATGTACTTTATATGTGACGCTCGAGCCTTGCCCGATGTGCGCGGGAGCTATAATAAATTCGCATCTTGGCAGGGTGGTATAC
>CALGZV010000205.1 GCA_937934385.1 uncultured Clostridia bacterium
GGGTAGCGGGTCACCTGCCCGGCGTTGACCTCCAGCGTCAGGCCGGTCAGCTTGCGCAGCAGAAAACGGTCGTGCGAGATCAGCAGCAGCGTGCCCGGGAAGGATTTCAGGAATTTGCAGAGCCACTCCACGGCCGGGATGTCGAGATAGTTGGACGGCTCGTCGAGCAGCAGACATGACGATCCCTGGGCAAGCATCATAGCAAGATATACGCGCTGGCGTTCTCCTCCGGACAGCGTGCTTACAGTGCGGCCGGCATATCCGTCCGCACCCACAAGCTTCATAGCTTTAACGATCTCCGCCCTGTCCGCCTCTGAAAGTATTCCTGCACTGCCTGTATACGGAGTGCGTCCGAGCGAGACAAGTGCGAAAGCCGTAAGCTCTGTCAGCGGAAGTATCTGAGGAAAAAGCGCAAGCTTTCTTGCACGTATCCGCGGAGATATTCTCCGGATATCCTCACCGCAGAGATATATCCTGCCGCTGTACGGAACTGTTCCGAAGCAGCAGCCGAGCAATGTTGACTTTCCGCTGCCGTTCCTGCCCATAAGCACGGTTATCTTTCCTTCCTCCGCCCGGAGAGAAACGCCGTCAAGCACACGCTTTTTTTCAAGTACGGCCGAAACTCCGTTCCATTCAAGCATCGGGCATATGCCTCCTTTTCAGCAAAAGAATAAAGAAGAAAGGAGCGCCTATCATAGCCATAAGTATTCCGACCGATATTTCGGACGGAGAAAACAGGGTTCTTCCGATCAGATCGGCACAAAGAAGCAGGATAGCTCCGAGCAATGCGGATACGGTTATCTGACGGTGAACGGCGTTACCGGCAAGCCGTCTTGCCATATGCGGAACAACAAGTCCGACAAATCCGAGAAGTCCGGCATAGCTTATTACCGAAGCCGCGCTCAGGCTCGCAAGCATAAGACATACGGTTCTGCACAGTCCGACCCTTATACCGAGCGACGACGCGACGGTATCTCCGAGCGAAAGCGCGGTTATTCTGCCCGAGAGGGACAGCGCGGCAAAAAAGCAAATAGAAACAAGTATTCCGGGCACAGCAAGCTGATCCGCAGAAACTCCCGAAAAGCTTCCGAGCGAAAACGATGAATATACCGAAAGCACATCGGTATCGAGTACGGTTATAAACGATATTACCGCCTGAAAAAGCGACGTACAGGCAATTCCTGCCATAATGACAGTCGCCTTTCCGTTTCCGGAAGCACGCGCAGCCGACAGTATCAGCCACAGCGTGATAAATGCCCCGAAGAATGCGGCAACAGGAAGCGATCCTGATGCGTGCGGAAAAAAATACAGACAGATAACAGCCGCAAGTCCAGCTCCTGCATTTACACCGATCGTATTCGGCCCCGCAAGCGGATTTCCCGTAACGCTCTGAAGTATCACACCGGACTGCGAAAGTCCTGCTCCGCCGATAAGCGCCGCAAGCATGCGCGGAAAACGTATCGAACATAAGATCGTATACACTGCGCGGTTTCCGTCAGGATCGCGCATAGCTCCGATAAGCTGCCCGACCGAAAGTCCCGCAGGACCTACGGTGAGCGACGCTGACGCCGATATAATAAGTGCGGCTGACAGTACCGCAATAAGACATAAATATCTTTTTTTATTCATTTCTTATTCATTCGAAGCCTTCCCGGTCAGAAGATCGGCAAGATATTCGTAAGCCTCGCCCCATCTGGAACACGGCTTGAAATGGAAAAGTTCCTTAGGCAGGATAAACGTCCTGCCCTCCTTTACCGCCGTAAGCTGCTGCCATGCGTCGGTCCCGATAAGCTCCCCTACATGATCGTTCGCAGCTGTTTCATTTCCCATGAGTGAGAAAAATATAAAATCCGGATCAGCGGCAAGCACCGCCTCTGTATTAAGTCCTTCGGCGAGCAAAGGTGCTTCCGATATTATATTTACACATCCCAGCTCTTCGAGCATGGCACATGCAAAATGATCTGAGGCATCTTTGGCCTTTGTCGAAGAATCGGTAGAACCTGCTCTGACGAACAGTATTTTCGGCTGCTTAGCCGCAGTAAGCGAAGGATCGGAAATTATCTCATCAATCCTGCTTTTAAGTTCAAGACCTTTATTGTATGCTCCGCTGCTTCCGGTTATTTCGGTCATACGCTCAAGCGCGTCAAGATAATCGGAAAAGCTCTCAACATGAAGAACCAACGTCTTGATTCCGGCTTTCTGAACCACCTGTGCGGCTTCGACCTGAGCGGGAATGTCCGCCGAGCAGATAACAAGCTCAGGTTCGAGCGAGAGCAGCAGTTCGGTATTGACCGTCTTTCCCGCCCCGTCATCGACAAGCGCAACACCGGACGCAGCAAATCCCCTCTCGACCGTCTCACCGACGGTGATATCTATTTCGCCTCCGGCTTCCTTCCATATCTCGGCGAGCGAGGAAAACAGCACCGCTGTTTTTCCGTTCCACGCTTTATTATTTTCTTCGGAGGTATCCGCAGCCGATACCTGCTCTGTTGATCCGTCATTTTTTGATGCAGTTTGACCGTCCGTACCGCCGGCAGAATTACCGCATGCTGCAAAAGCGGCTGCCGTAATGCCTGCAAGCACAGCGATAAGAGCGGCTTTTCCGAATTTGCAAATCAGCTTTCTTGATCCTGTCATTTCGTTTTTTCTCCTCAGCCTCTCTGCTTTATATCGGCAGCAAGGATCTCATCACGGCGTGCGATAAGGTCATCTGAAAACAGAGCTTTCTCAAGCTCATCAGTACCGATACGGTCTATCGCTTTGCCGAGACGTTCTTTTGCAAAAGCATTGTCCTTAAACCACAGCATTATCTTTTCCACAAGCTCCGGTATTTCTTCCTCGCTGAATGTACGCGAAAGTCTTGTCCCCTCTCTGCGGTATTTTCCCCATGTACCGCCGACATAAACCGCACATACGGATTTTCCGCTTTTCGGCACTGCTCCGAACGGACATTTGCCGACACAGCGTCCGCAGTGGTTACAGCCTTCGGCATCCCAAACGATCT
>CALGZV010000206.1 GCA_937934385.1 uncultured Clostridia bacterium
CCGCCTCTTCGGGCGGGGGATATGTATGTTTTTCGGTTAACATGCGCTGTTATACCGAAAACGGCATACGACGGGCTTCAGGCTCTTATTAAAAAGAAATGCATAGCGGTGGGACAAGCAAGCCGCGGCACAGAAAGGCAAGGAAAAAGATATGGGAAAACTTCACGTAGTCGATCACCCGCTTATCCAGCATAAGCTCACGATAATGCGCATGAAGGAGACAGGGAGCAAGGATTTCCGTCAGATGCTCAGTGAGATAACCGAGCTGATGGGCTATGAGCTTACACGCGATCTTTCGCTCGATGATGTCGAGATCGAAACCCCCGTAACGAAAATGACAGGAAAAGAGATCACGGGAAAGAAGCTTGCAATCGTTCCGATACTGCGTGCCGGACTTGGTATGGTTGACGGACTTCTTGATCTTATCCCCGTTGCAAAGGTCGGACATATAGGAATGTACCGCGATCCTGATACACATGAGCCTGTCGAATATTACTGTAAGCTGCCGGCTGACATAAACGAGCGTCTTGTTATCGTTGCCGATCCGATGCTTGCGACCGGAGGGAGCGCAGCCGACGCTATTACACAGATAAAGAAGCGCGGCGCGGCTAATATCCGGCTGCTCAATTTGGTCGCAGCGCCCGAGGGAGTGGCTAAGGTTCAGAAAGAGCATCCTGATGTGGATATCTACTGTGCAGCGCTTGACGATCATCTGAACGATCACGCGTATATTGTACCGGGACTAGGCGATGCGGGCGACCGTCTTTTCGGAACGAAATAATCGTTGTACGGTTTGGAATTGTAAAAAAACAATGAACGAGGTGCTGTACCGGTTGACAGGCATGTCTGCGGTGTGGTATAATATTATAGTTGAAAACTATGTTTTCTCCTTGCCGCACGGAACACGGTAAAAGAGTAGAAACCGTAAAAACAATTCCATGCGGTCTTACGTCCATAGGGAGGTGTAAAAATATGGAAAGACAGTTTTCGTCTTACGAAGCACTTTTCGTTGTTGACCTTGATCTCGGCGACGAAGGTGTAAAAGCCATTATTGAAAAGTTCAAGGGAATGATCGAAGCAGCAGGTAAGATCACCGACGTTGCCGATTGGGGCAAGCGCAGACTCGCGTATCCGATCAACGACAAAAACGAAGGTTACTACACACTCGTAACATTCGAAGCACCCGGAGATTTTCCGGCAGAGC
>CALGZV010000207.1 GCA_937934385.1 uncultured Clostridia bacterium
CCGATCATAAGCGGAAACTTGCCGTCCCTGAGTATTTCAGACACGCGGCCTTCTATATCTGAAAGGGCGGATTCTGCTTTTCCGAAGCACAGTTCCAGATCTCCGCTGTCAAAAATATCAAGCTCTGTCAGATCCCTGTCCTGATACGGACTGTAGGTTTCGATTCCGAAGCTTTCATGCCTTATATATGATGAGGCAAATCTTGCTCCGGGACGGAAGCTTGTGGTCGAATCAAACGGAGCGCCGAAAAGCACGGTCTTGGCTTTGTCATATTCGCTGTCGCATCCGATAAAAGTTTCTATATTGTGTGTGAGCATGTCTTTTATTCGACCTCCTTAAGCTTTTTTTCGAGAAAAGCGGGGAGATAGAATGCCCCGACATGCAATTTTGTTGTATAATACTGAGTGTGTAAATTCAAAGACAGCCAATTTTCTGCATTCAGGTCTTCTATCGGATGATACTTTTTACTTGCAAAGCCGAAAAGCCAGTATCCTGCGGCGTATGTCGGGATATGAGCCTGGTATACACGGCTTATGGGAAATGTACTTGCGATCCTCTGGTGGCTTCTCTGCATAGCTTCCGCATCATGCTTATAAAACGGGCTTCCCTGCTGATTTACCATAATACCGTCCTCACGCAGGGCATTATAGCATATCCCGTAAAATTCGCGCGTGAAATATCCTTCGGAGGGGCCGAAAGGATCGGTCGAATCGACAATTATCAGATCGTACTGATCTTTGCACCGTCTGATAAACCGAAGCGCGTTGTCAAAATAGATATGAACGCGCTTATCGTCAAGACGGCATGCATTTTCGGGAAGATACGTACGGCAGGCTTCTATAACCTGCGGGTCCATTTCAACAAGGTCGATCCTTCTTACCTTTTCATAGCGTGCAAGCTCGTGAACAACACCGCCGTCTCCTGCGCCTATTACCAGTACGTCCTGTATATTCGGATGCACTGCCATAGGAACATGGGTGATCATTTCGTCATATATAAATTCGTCGCGTTCGGTAAGCATGACGTTATTGTCCAGGGCTAAAACTCTGCCGAATTCGGGAGTATCAAAGATATCGATTTGCTGATAATCACTCTTATGCGAATACAGATGCCTGTTTACACGGATGCTGTGCTTTACGTCCTTTGTATGAAATTCACTGAACCATAGTTCCATTTCTTATCTCCTTACTGCAAAACATTGATGTTTTGAATGTCGGGATCTTCAGGTCCGGTCATAGAACATCCTTTTATTTTTGCATATTCGATGTAATCGAGTATGTCGGCAGTGATTTTTTCACCAGGGGCAAGAATCGGAATTCCCGGAGGATAGCACATTACAAATTCACTGCATACATAGCCTGCGCTCTCTTTTATCGGAATGCTTTTCTTAGCGGCGTAAAATGCTTCCTGCGGACTTGTAACGACCTCCGGATCGATATATTCCTGACTCAGCAGTCCGCTTGTGCTTCTCTGATATCTCCGTCTGATCTCCGCAAGCGCGCTTACAAGTCTTTCAAGCTCCTGCGGACGGTCTCCTATAGACAGATACGCAAGTATATTTCCTATATCTCCGAACTCGATCTGTATATCGTATTCATCTCTGAGAATGTCATAGACCTCAATACCTGCAAGTCCGATGTCACGGGTGTGAACGCTTAGCTTTGTCGGATCGAAATCGAATACTGAATTATCGTTGATAAGCTCTTTTCCGAAAGCGTAATATCCGCCGAGCGCATTTATTTCCTCACGGGCATAATCCGCCATACGGATAACCGACAAAAATACTTCTTTTCCTCTCAGAGCAAGATTGCGTCTGCTTATATCAAGGCTCGACATCAAAAGATAGCTGCCGGACGTGGTCTGCGTCAGATTTATTATCTGTCTTACATGACCTGAATTTACATCCGGACCTATCAGAAGCAGGCTTGACTGCGTGAGACTGCCTCCGCTTTTATGCATCGACACTGCTGCCATATCTGCTCCGGCTTCCATAGCGGAAACAGGCATGTTGTCTCCGAAATAGAAATGAGTACCGTGAGCCTCGTCGGCAAGGCAGAGCATTCCTGCGCCGTGCGCCATTTTTACAATCTCTTTAATATCGCTGCATATACCGTAATAGGTAGGATTATTTACAAGAACCGCTACTGCGTCAGGGTTTTCGGCGATAGCTTTTGCGACCTGCTGCCGCCGCATGCCGAGAGAAATTCCGAGACGGAGATCTACTTCGGGATTGACATATACGGGTATAGCTCCGCAGAGGACAAGTGCGTTTATAACGCTTCGGTGGACATTTCTCGGCAATATGATCTTGTCTCCTCTTTTACAGGCGGACAGTACCATACTTTGAACGGAGCTTGTTGTTCCGCCTACCATTAAAAAGGCATGAGCAGCACCGAAAGCGTCGGCTGCGAGGACCTCCGCCTCTTTTATGACAGAGATCGGATGGCACAGGTTATCGAGCGGTTTCATACTGTTTACGTCGATACTGACGCATTGCTCTCCCAGAAAAGCCGTCAGCTCGGGATTACCTCTTCCGTGCTTGTGTCCCGGAACGTCAAACGGAACAACACGCATGTGACGAAATGTCTGCAGCGCTTCATAGATCGGCGCTCTGGACTGGTCGAGTTCAAATTTTTTCTTTTCCATATCAATCTCCGTTCTGCCATGCGTACAGGTACAGAATTTAATAAAATTTGTCTTATTTCTGTCTGCCTGCGCCGGATCAAAAAGAAAAAACGCAGGCTGCCGCTGCACAGCTTGCGTTAATATCCTCTTACACCGATTTTGACTGTAATTGCTTTTTACAAAATTCAAAACAGTGACATAATTGACCTATAATAAGGTATAATGCCATTACGGATATGCGGGTTTATAGAGTCTATATAGCAATAAAACTTTTACTACTCTTTATTGACCGTTTCACAAGTCTGCGCAAATACGCATTTCGGTTATAAAGTAACCAACTTATAAAATTTGAGCTTTTAACTCAATCAATAAGGCGGCGAATACCGCCGATCGGCAGTGGACCCGGCTGTCCGTATGGCCTTAACTCAAAAAAAGAGTGGTCCGTAATAATCGCTTGGAAAGACTCTATATGGAGATGCAATCCGTATTCTATTATAAGTGCTTTTTCGTATTTTGTCAATTGTTTTTTTGAATTTTGTCATAAATTATGAAATTTAATTAACTTTATAAATTCTGTTTTTCTTATGTGATATTTTGAAGCAAAAAGATTACGGAGCGATGTTACCTCTCCGCAGCTTTATGTGTTGCACCGCAGTATAAGTGTCTGTGTTTAAAGGCGCTTTGAACCGAAAAGAAATTTATATTTTCTTACTGTCTGTTTTTTTGTATTGATTTTTTTCCGTTTTATGGTACAATTGAATTATATACATGCTTTGCATTTTTCCTAATTGCACAAAGCAGAAAGCACTTTCCGGGGATTTCAGACGATGTTCCGCGCAGCAGCCATGTAAATTCTGAGAATTACGTGTGAATAAAAGCCCCGTGTATATTTCGGACACCGTGCTGTCAGTTATAAAATATATCTGAAGATAAAGTGAGGTAGTATTATGAATATTCCGAGACCTGAATATCCGCGTCCGCAGCTTGTGCGCGAAAAATGGATAAATCTCAACGGTGAGTGGGATTTTGAGATCGACAATGCCGAGGTCGGCAGAGCGAAAAAATTTGAAAACCGCAGCTGTCTTGACGGAAAAATAACCGTTCCGTTCTGCCCTGAAAGCCGCCTCTCCGGAGTCGGGAACACCGATTACATGAACTGCGTGTGGTACAGAAAAGATCTTGATATTCCGTCCGATTGGTCGGGAAGCAGGATACTCCTGAATTTCGGCGCGGTCGATTATGAGGCGCTCGTTTTTGTAAACGGAGAGTTCTGCGCGTCGCATAAGGGCGGTTACACTTCGTTTTCGGTTGATATTACAGATAAACTGCGCGGGAGCGGAAATTACGTGACCGTATGTGCGGTTGACCACGTGCGCAGCTATACCCAGCCTGTCGGCAAGCAGTCTCAGGCGTTTTATTCCGAGGTGTGCTCATATACACGTACGACTGGAATCTGGCAGACGGTATTCATGGAGCCTGTCGGAAAATTCTATATTAAGAACATAAGGACCGTTACCGATATAGATAATTGCTGCGCCGATCTTACCGTATCGCTGAATTCATACGCGGTCGGCTGCCGCGTGAGTGCAGAGGCTTCGTTTGAGTGCAGAGCCGTCGGAAGCGCTTCCGTCACGGTAAATTCAATGTCGGCTTCACTGCATATTCCGCTTTCCGAAAAGCATCTTTGGAACGTAGGGCAGGGTAATCTGTACGATCTGCGCCTTACCGTGGAATACGACGGAGAAGTGACAGACTCGGTAAAATCGTATTTCGGACTTCGCTCTGTAGCGCTGACCGATA
>CALGZV010000208.1 GCA_937934385.1 uncultured Clostridia bacterium
ATCGTTTTGGCTTCGCGTCTGTCTAAAAAGATCGTAAAGCCGCTCAACGAGCTGAATCTGGAGGAACCGCTGAGTAATGAGGAATATGACGAGCTGTCGCCTCTGCTCAAACGGATAGATACACAGCAAAAGCAGATCCGATGGCAGAAAAAAGAGCTGGAGCGTAAGCAAAGCGAATTTAAAACGGTAACCGAAGGTATGGCGGAAGGAATCGTGCTTCTGAACTCAGAGGGAGAGATACTCAGCATCAACCGTGCGGCGGCAGAACTTTTCGGTACTGATATTTTCGCCGTCGGACAGAATATTCTTTCCGTAAACCGAAATCCTGCGCTCACCGAACTGCTTCATAAAGCGGAAAAAAGCGGACATACGGAAACGGTGGCGGAGCTTGGCGGCGGCAGCTATCAGATCGACGCAAGCACTGTGCTGTCAAACGGCGAAGTAATCGGCACAGTTCTTCTGCTTCTGGACGTAACGGAGAAAATAAAAAGTGAGCAGCTCCGACAGGAATTCACAGCCAATGTGTCTCATGAGCTGAAGACGCCGCTGCATACTATATCGGGAAGCGCCGAGCTTATGGCAGGCGGCATGGTAAAGCCGGAGGACATCCCTGAATTTTCACGCCGGATCTTTGCAGAAACCCGGAGGATGATACAGCTGGTTGACGACATTATAAAACTCTCCCATTTAGACGAGGGAGCTGAAGATATGAAGCGGGAGGAGACCGATCTGCTTCATATTGCCGAGGGAGTCGTACAAACATTGCAGCCGGAAGCTAAAAAAGCAGGTATTACGCTGGAACTCAGGGGCGAACAGGCTGTATTTTCCGGTATTCCGAGATTGCTGAGCAGTATTGTATATAATCTCTGTGACAATGCGATAAGATACAACCGAAGAGACGGTTCGGTATCTGTAGAAATAAAGAACGAAAAAGATTTTGCCGTCCTTACCGTCTCCGATACGGGTATCGGTATTCCGCCGGAGCATCGGGAACGTATTTTTGAACGCTTCTATCGGGTGGACAAGAGCCATTCGAGAGAGATCGGCGGAACAGGACTCGGACTGTCTATTGTCAAGCACGCGGCAAGACTGCATAATGCAGAAATCGGGCTGCAAAGCGTTGTAGACGGCGGAACGACGGTGACCGTGCGGTTTCCGAAAACAGTTTGACGGTGCGCTTTATAAGACTGTACTGACGCGGAGCTGCAGGCAGCTTTTAAGCCAGTACTAACGGCGCGGCGGCTGAAGCTTATACAATTAACACTCATGTAAAAAGCAGAACTTATCGGCAAATATCGGATTTACGTGATATTTTGGAAGCATTGCCGTAAAACAGATCAGCCTGTTTTACGGCAATGTTTTTCACTTTACAAGGATTTTACAATACAGCGATAACAGATTTGATGTAAATTTGATATTATGTACCCGTAGAAATGCAATATTGTATAAATATTATATAAAGGAAACGATTCTATGGATATTTTCAATGCATTGACGATGATCGGCGGACTATGCCTGTTTCTGTTCGGAATGAATATTATGGGACAGGCACTGGAGCGCAGAGCGGGAGATAAGCTTCGCCTGCTCCTCGGAAAGCTCACAACAGGAAAAATTGCAGGACTGCTTACAGGACTCGGCGTCACATCGGTCATACAAAGCTCTTCGGCAACGACCGTTATGGTAGTCGGATTTGTAAATTCCGGACTTATGACACTGAAGCAGGCGGTCAATGTTATTATGGGCGCAAATATCGGTACAACGGTGACCGCGTGGATTTTAAGCCTTGCCGGAATTGACAGCGGAAACATATTTATAAAGCTTTTGAAACCGACCTCCTTTACCCCTGTTCTGGCGCTTGTCGGAATCATATTCTATATGTTCTGCAAAAGCTCAAAGAAAAAGGACACAGGCATGATCCTGCTGGGCTTTGCAACTCTGATGTTTGGAATGGAGACCATGTCAGAGGCAGTTTCGGGACTCGGCAATGTTCCCGCGTTTCAGAATCTGTTTATTCTGTTCAGAAATCCGGTACTCGGTGTGCTTGCGGGAGCCTTCCTTACAGCTGTCATTCAGTCAAGCTCTGCTTCGGTCGGTATAATGCAGGCGCTTGCCGTTACGGGACAGGTGTCATACGGTGCGGCTGTTCCTATTATTATGGGACAGAATATCGGTACCTGCGTAACGGCAATGATCTCGTCGGTCGGTGCGAATAAAAACGCAAAGCGAGCCGCTATGGTACATCTGTCCTTTAATGTGATAGGAACGGCGGTTTGGCTGACTGTGTTCTGTATCGTAAAAGCTGTTTTCAGCCCTGTTTTGCTGAACGAATCTGCTTCGCTTTTCGGTATTGCCGCCGCACACTCGGCGTTTAATATCCTATGTACGGCGCTGATGCTTCCGCTGACAGATTTCCTTGAAAAGCTGGTTATTAAACTGATACCCGATTCAAAGAGGCAGGAGAATAAAACGGAGCTGGACGAAAGACTGCTCGCTACGCCGTCCATTGCGCTAGAACGCTGCCATGAGGTCGCTTCGGATATGGCAAAAACAGCCGTATCCGCGCTTTCGGACGGACTGACCTCTTTATATAAATATACGCCGGAACTGGCAGAGACTATCCGTAAAAAAGAGGATATGACCGACCGATATGAAGATATGCTCGGGACGTATCTTGTTCATCTCAGTTCAAAACAGATCAGCGGACAGGACAGCGCTGAGGCGGCAAAGCTTTTGAAGATTATCGGAGACTTTGAGCGAATTGCCGATCACGGTGTGAATCTGCTCGATTCGGCGGAAGAAATGAATGAAAAAGATGTAATTCTCACTGATACGGCAAGATCTGAACTCAATATAATTTCCGCCGCCGTGCGAGAGATTCTTGACCTGGCATTGACGTCATTCCTTAATAACGATATACAGGCGGCTGAAAAGGTCGAGCCTCTCGAACAGGTGATAGACGCATTGAAGGAGAAACTACGTACCAGCCACATTCTCCGTATGCAGCAGGGGCTATGCTCCATTGACGCAGGCTTTATATGGTCTGATCTGCTTACAAATTTAGAACGTACCTCCGATCACTGCTCCAACATAGCCGGATGTGTGATCGATATAGCGCAGCATAACATGAACCTCCATGAATCGCTCCGCGAGTTTAAAAGCGACAGTGAGAAATTTCGTATACAATTCGAAGAATATTCGAAAAAGTACGTCCTGACAGGTGCTGAATAAAGCCGCCTTACAGGAAAATACCCGCGGATAAAACAACAATTATGTAAATAACGGACACTGCGTGTCCGTTATTTTTGCTGATTTAAAGTCTATGTAACGCTTGCTGACGCAAGCCACACCTCATTCGAACGGTTGCGCCGCCTGAACGAGGTACAGCAAGTGTCTGATACCGCAATAAAAAATTTTTCAATTTCATAAGGTATATCTCCGAGTATAAAGTAACTAATGTTTTTAATAGTGACTTGTTCTTTTATTTATACAATGGTATAATATAGAAAAAAGATTCTGAGGTAACCGCCATGTATAAACCGAAACTCGAAAAAGATATACGCTGTCCGCTGGAATACGGACTGGATGTATTCGGCGGGAAATGGAATTCCCGCATTATATGTGTTTTGGCAAAAAAAGAAACGCTTAGATACAGCGAATTGCGCAAAGAGTTATCCAACATTACGGACGCCGTACTTTCTGCTTCGCTGAAATCGCTGATTAAGAATGAAATCGTGCGTCGAAAGTCTTATGATGAAATCCCTCCGAGGGTGGAATACTCACTGACTGAAAAGGGATGTTCCGTTGTTCCTATTTTACAAAACATTTGCAGATGGGCGGGAGCATACCGCAAGGAAGACAGAGAAAATACCATGCTACAGTGTCAAAAATGCGATTACAACTTATGACCTATGTTCCGCCCCGCTTGCAGCGGACGTTATAAACTTTCAGCCGGATCCTGATTTCAGGCTGAAAGTTTAATTGCTGAAGCCCCGGCCAACAATAAATAACAGGTTTTATTTTTATTGAGCGGCAAAAAAGCACAGGGCATCAGAAAAGCGTTATTTTAAATTATTTTTTTCTGTAAGATATTCTTCCGCATAATGAACGGCAACAGCATATCCTTGGAGGCAGTTTTGATGTATTCTATAAAACAAAACGTGCCTGCTGTTTTATCGCAGGCACGTCATCATATTATTTACATTCGGTGCAGATATATTCCGGAACAGTCTTCTCATGAAGCACTGATTCATAGAGCCGCCAGCCGCCTGCAAGGTTGCAGCAGTCATAGCCGTTTCCCGAAAGAATGCGGCAGGCGATGTAGCTCCTGAGTCCGCTGTGACAGTGGACATAAACAGGCTTGTCTTTCGGTATTTCATCGATACGGGCACGCAGAGAATCCAGCGGAATATTTATAAATCCGTCTAT
>CALGZV010000209.1 GCA_937934385.1 uncultured Clostridia bacterium
GCAATAACAGGCGTACCGCGTTCCTTCGCATATTCAACAGTTCTGACGATACGCTTTGAATATCGCGGGAATGTTATTCCTATAATAACATCACGCGGCCCGACACGAAGCATCTGTTCAATAATCTCGCTTCCGCCAGCCGACTGTATCTGCTTGACATTAGGAAATATCATTCCGAGACTGAACGACAGAAATGTGGCGAGCGCAGCAGTCATGCGAACTCCCATTATATATATCGTATCGGCGTTTATTATTGTATCGACCGCACGGTCAAAATCGTCGTGACTGACGCTTTCGAGCGTTTCCTTTATTTTATCCATATCGCTGTGAAGAACCGCTTCAAGTACGTCAGAACCGCCTATGCGGCTGTTGGTTATCTCCATTCGCTGAAGAGCAGTAAGCCGGGTTCGTATAAGCTCACGCAGAGCGTGCTGAAGCTCCGGATATCCGTTATATCCGAGTTCTATCGCAAATCTTACCACAGTAGATTCGGAAACGCCTATTGCCTGTCCGAGCTTCGCCGCTGTGAGATACGCTGATTTATCATAATTATTTATAATATACTCGCCTATTGCACGGTGACTCTTCGATAGATCAGGCATTGCCTCTTCTATTCTGCCCAGCAAATCATGATTTATCATCAAAATTTCCTCATTTAAACTTATTTGTTATTTCTAAACTGCAATACTTCTTATCATTATATCGCTTTAGAATTTTTTTGTCAAGTATTACAAAAAGCGAATAATATGTTTTTCATCGGGAAAAATAATACCGACCACGGTGTTTTTTGCCGTGGAAACATGGGAAAACTCCCTAAATTAGAAAAGGAATAGGTACCGTCATGCTTGACAAAATAGCTCTTGTTATTCTGATCATAGGCGGAATCAACTGGGGAAGCGTCGGTCTTTTTCAGTTTGATATCGTCTCATGGATCTTCGGCAGTTCAGCACACGTTGTAAGCCGTATCATATTCACACTTGTAGGACTGTCAGCGCTTTGGTGTATCTCGCTCCTTTTCCGCGAACATGCGGAACTGGGCGACAGAAGCAACTGAACCGAGCCTGTATTTTAACAGGTTAAAATACTCTGAGGGAGGTACTTCTTGGCGAAGTATCCTCCCTTTAGAGTTTTACATATTTTTTATATATTTACATTTCGGATAATTCGAGCATCCGTAAAAGACATTGCCTGCATACCGCCCTCTTCTCGCGGTTCTGATAACCAAATCTCCTCCGCATACAGGACATTTCTGCACCGTATATGAGTTTCTGCTATCGTCCATTTTTCCGTCTGTATTATAAATACCGGTGTCAGCAGAGTCGAGCATAGTATCAACGCCGTTTTCATCATCACAGACTGAATAATTTTCTTCATTTTCATACTCATTATACTTTACTTTGTAAGTTGAGAGTGTCGTTTTTTTATTTTTTATATCATCAATATGATGATATTTGGTCTCATCACTCATCTGAGTATATGGATACAATAATTTATATATTTTTTTATATCTTCATCATTCATACAAATTTCAGTATTCTCACGCTGAAATGACCTAACCGCATTTGAAACATCATATCTATGAATAACTTTAACATTGTCACTGTGAATCGTTATTTTTTCAATTTGCATCTGTCCGAAAAAGCAATAACGGAATACATTTTTATATTGTCTCCGAGCAACGCTTTCAAATGCTTTATATGGCTCCGGTTTTGCATTATAGGATTGTAAAAAAATTCTTTTTTGCTCTTTCCTTTTCCCGACGGAAATATCTGACACCAATTTTTCCGTCTTTCATCGCCGAAAATCCATCCGCTGAAGTTTTTGCTTTCAAAAACAAAAATTCCGTCTGAACATATCATCAAAACATCTATTTCGGAGGTCTGACCGTCTTTTTTCGGAATATACAGATTAAACAGAAAACGGGCGCCCTTATTTTCTTCTTTTTTCAGATGGTCGTAAATCAGGTATTCCCCTTTTTGTCCTAAATTACCGAAATAACAAGTAAAAAAAGAATTACCTGTTATTTTATAATAAGAACTTTTTCTGTACTTTATATATTCAGGCAAGAAAAGTATTCCGGCAAAACCTATCAATGAAAAAACAATAATAAATAAAGTTATAGGTCTATATACAAATTCTATAATATCATACAATACAGATTCCATAATCAGTCTCCTGAAATAATAAATTTACATTATTAAAAGCAAATTAATCATGGCAAACTAACATTATTATAAATACAATTATAAGAAGGGTATCATCCAACCGGAAGATACCCTTATATTTAAATTATTAACTTAAAGTTCAACCTTTACAACCTGTTTTCTCTCGACAGATTCAAATGCGGCTTCGATAACACTGAGAACGCGAAGCATCTGAGCATGTGTAACAATCTGAGTCTCTTTGCCGTCGATTGCAAGAGCGATATTGCGGTAAAAATCATGAACGTCGGCCTCAGGACGCGGAACATTGTATTCATCTACCGTA
>CALGZV010000210.1 GCA_937934385.1 uncultured Clostridia bacterium
TATCGTAGAATCGTGAGGCAAGTGCTGCAACAGTGGATTTTCCGGATCCGGTACTTCCTATAAAGCCTGCAGTCTCTCCTGCTTTTACAGAAAAGCTGATTTTGTCGACCGACGGCTCTCCGGCGCTCGGATATGAAAATGTCACGTTTTCAAAATTAAGAACCTCAGATTTTGAATCAAATTCCGAAAGCGTTTTTACAGCATCTGCAGACGCACGCTTGTCCGTGACTGACGGCTCTGTTTCAAACACTTCGTTTACGCGTACCGCGCTTGCTTCGGCTTTTGTAAAAGTAACAACAAGATTTGCAACGACTACAAGTGCAAGCATCATCTGAGTGATATAACTTACGAGCGCAACGACTTCTCCCTGGGAGAGACTTCCTGCGTTTACGCGGACTGCTCCTGCACCGAGAAGTACCGCGATAGCGATATTCATTATTATACATGTAAGCGGATCGAGCAGACCGGAAACCGCGCCGGAGGTGCGGTAAAGCGCAGACATTTCTTCGCTTTTGTCCCTGAAACGCTTTTCTTCGCGTGACTGGCCGCGGAAAGCGCGTATTACCCGCACGCCGACGAGATTTTCCGATACAATCTGTGCGGTGCGGTCAAGCTGTCGGCGCATCTTTGAAAACATAGGTATAGTTCTGCTCATGACGAGGTAAAGTACAAGAAGCACAAGCGGAGTTGCCGTTAAAACTATGAGAGACAGACGGGGATCGATAAAAAATGTCATTATTATAGATCCGATCGCAAGAAACGGCGCTCTGATAACAAGTCTTATCAGCATTGCCGCCGCAAGCTGAAGCTGATTTATATCTGCTGTATATCTTGTGACAAGCGAGTCGGTTCCGAACCGGTCTATTTCAGCATGTGAAAATGTCATGACGTGAGAAAAAAATGCATGACGCATACGCGTACCTGTATTTTGCGACGCAATTGATGCAAAACGCTGGCATACGAGAGTGCTTGACAAACCTGTTACCGCAAGTATAATAAGCGTTATTCCGCACCTTATAACAACATTTTTGTTGTCACATCTTACTCCGTCATCTATCATTGATGCGATCACGAGCGGAACGATAAGCTCAAAGATCGCTTCCAGAAGCTTGAACATCGGTCCGAGAATAACTTCTTTTTTATTTTCGGATAAGAAGTGCCGTAATTTCCACATTGCCATGTCAGATATATCCTTTTCGTCTGAGTGTGTATAATTTTTATTTTATATAATAAATTTACCGAATTATTCTATCATATTTTATTGATATAAACATCGAGCTATATATTTACATTATGTTAATATTTTATGACGCGATTTATGATAAAATCGAATTATGAAAAAATATAATAATGAAACAGTATCGGTTGAAATAACCGATATGAATAATCTCGGACACGGAATTGCACGCTGTGGCGGCAAGGTAATGTTCGTGCAGCACGGCGTTGACGGAGATAAAGCGGATGTACAGATCATAAAGCATACTTCCGGTTATGATATTGCAAGGATCGAGCGGCTTACCGAGCCGTCGCAGTACCGGGCGCCGGATAGCTGCGCGGCGTCTCGCAGATGCGGAGGCTGTGTTTATTCCGGAATTACATACGAACACGAGCTTGAGCTTAAGCGGCGCATTGTTGAAAGTGAGTTCAGAAAAGCCGGACTTTCGGATGTTAGCGTTTCTGCTACAGTATCTGCCGGTAAGTGTACAGGATACAGAAATAAAATACAGCTTCCGGTCGACAGAGATAAAAACGGGAAAACGGTGATGGGATATTATGCGAAAAGATCGCATGATATAATTCCGTGTACAGGCTGCGGACTGTCATCTCCGCATGTGAGCGGCATAGACGAATATGTGCGCTTATATATCGAACGTGCCGGATGGACTGAAGTAAGACATTTGTATATGCGCTGCGGTACGAATTCGTCCGGAACCGTGCGGGTATCGGTATGCCTTGTTGCGCGCTCGCGCCCTGACGGCGTTGAGGCATTCGCCCGGACGCTGACGGAGCTTTTTCCGCAGATCAGCGGAGTTTTGCTTAATTATAACGCAGAGGATACGAATGTTATACTCGGTAAACGGTATGAGACTTTAGCAGGGGAAGCGGATATCGTAGATTGTATATGCGGTCTTGATTTCAGAATATCTCCGACGTCGTTTTATCAGGTAAACCGCGATGCTGCCGAGCTTGCTTATAAGATCATCGCCGAAAAAGCTGCCTTGAAGCCGGGAGACCGGCTGCTTGATCTGTATTGCGGAATCGGTACTATAGGACTTTGCACAGCGTCGATGTGCAGCGGAATATCTCTGACCGGCATTGAAATAGTTCCTGAGGCAGTTGAAAATGCAAAAATGAATGCCGCGTCGAACGGATTTAACGTTACAACACTTTCCGATATTGAAAACGGAGAAAGAGGCAGAGAAGGTGATATTTCAAAAGCTGCTTTCGCATGTATGGATGCTAAGGATATCGGAATCGGAATATATGATGTTATTATAGTTGATCCTCCGAGAAAGGGATGTTCGGAGGAGCTTATCGAAAAGATTGATGAATTTTCGCGAGGAGGGGCGGAGAGGATCGTGTACATGTCGTGTAATCCGGCAACCCTTGCCCGCGACGCCGCTCTGCTTTATAAAAAAGGTTTTGTGATAGACGGAGACGCTGTCCCGATAGATATGTTTCCGCGTACCGGGCATGTTGAGACGGTAGCGGTATTTTCTAAAAAATAAAGCTTTTTAGGAGATGACTCGTATGTGTAAGAATTTAAAATATCCTTTGCTATTGGTTCACGGTATGGGATTCAGAGACAGAAAACATATACGTTATTGGGGGAGAATTCCTGAGAAACTTGAGGAAAACGGCTGCAGTGTCTATTATGGAAATCAGGATGCAAACGGATCGGTCATATCAAACGGTAAATTTTTGGCAGAAAGAGTCAAAGAGATAATAGAGGAGACCGGGGCGGACAAGCTGAATGTCATTGCGCATTCCAAAGGCGGTCTTGATATGCGGTATGCAATTTCATCACTGGGTATATCGGATCGTATTGCATCGCTTACTACTATTAGTACACCGCACAATGGCTCTTTAACTGTTGACAGGTTGCTTAAGCTTCCGAAGTTTGTAGCTAAAATTGTGACGTCATGTTCGGATTTGTGGTTGAGAATATGCGGTGATAAGAATCCCAATACATACGATGTTATTCAGTCATTGACGACTGATGCGGCAGAAGTGTTTAACAGTAATAATCCTGATGTGCCAGGTGTTTATTATCAAAGCTACGCATTTATTATGAAACATGTTTGGAGTGACATGCTTATGATTGTACCGGGAACTGTGGTAAAATTTTTTGAAGGTCCGAACGACGGATTGCTTGCACCGAGAGCAACGGAATGGACAAACTTTCGGGGAATAGTCACAAGCAATTCCGGTAGAGGAATCTCACATTGTGATCAAGTTGATTTGCGGCGAAGAAGAATGACGCGCAAACAAGGTGACGGAATTAAGGATATAACCGATTTTTATATTAATATTGTTAAAGATCTCTGCGAAAGAGGCTTTTAATAATAAATTTGCAGACAATCATCGTCTTTGCTTTTAGTCTGTTTGGCTTTTATATAAATATTTCAGAGAGATCGGTTTTTTATTTCTTGTATTTGTTACGAATAAAAATTGTCTGTAGATAGTCAGACGGAATTTTAAAAATTTGGGAACCGGAGATGATTATATGTGGCTTGTTCTTGCATTGCTTTCATCGCTTTTTGCTGCACTTACCACGATATTGGCCAAGGTCGGTATAACAGGCGTGAAATCCGAACTGGCGACGGCTATAAGAACGGCAGTTGTTCTTATCATGTCATGGGGAATGGTCTTTTTAACCGGGGCGCAGAGCGGAATTTCAGGTATAGATAAAAAGGGCTGGATATTCCTTATTCTGTCTGGACTCGCGACGGGCGCTTCATGGCTTTGCTATTACCGAGCGGTACAGATCGGTGACGTATCCAAGGTCGTGCCGATAGACAAGCTGAGCGTTATATTTACAATTCTGCTTGCCGCGGCATTTTTGGGAGAAAAAATAACGGTAAAGAATTTTTTCGGCATGGCTTTTATCGCATGCGGAACACTCTTGATGCTTTAATTTAAAAATAATACGGGAACGGATATTATGGCACTTATTGAATGTAAAGATCTGTCCTTCGCTTATGAGGGCAGAACGATCGTCTCTGAGCTTAACTTTGAGGTGAACGCCGGAGATTATTTATGTATATTCGGGGAGAACGGCTCCGGTAAAAGCACACTTATAAAGGGACTTCTCGGACTCAAAGCGCCGATGAGCGGAACGATAACATACGGTGACGGACTTGCGGGAAATGAGATCGGATACCTGCCGCAGCAGACCGGCGTACAGCGTAATTTTCCCGCGTCGGTTAAGGAGGTAGTTCTGTCAGGAACGATAGGAAAAAGTCCGCTAAGACCGTTTTATTCTGCGGCTGAAAAACGCCGTGCAGAAGAAAATATGTCAAGACTCGGTATAGCCGGATTGTCAAACAGATGTTACAGAGAATTGTCGGGCGGACAGCAGCAGCGTGTGCTTCTTGCAAGAGCGCTTTGTGCAACAAAACGTCTGATCCTGCTTGACGAGCCTGTTTCGGGACTCGATCCGATAGTTACGGCTGAAATGTACAGACTTATAAAGACGCTGAACCGTGAGGACGGTATAACTGTAATAATGGTTTCGCACGATATACACGGAGTTGTCGATGATGCCACACATATCATGCATATGAGCGGTAAGCCCTTATTTTTCGGCACTTCTTCAGATTATATAAAAAGCGATATCGGAAAGATCTTCCTCTGCGGTGAGCATCATGCATAGTGTATTGCTTTCTCTTTTTACTTATAAATTTGCCGCGAGAGCGATATTTGCCGGTACGGCAGTGTCATTATGTGCGGCGTTGATAGGCGTTGTATTGACACTCAGACGCAGTTCGATGCTCGGTGACGGACTTTCACATACTGCATTTGCCGCAGTCGTAATAGCGGCGGCAACCGGTTGGTCTCCGTATTGGGCGAGCCTGATCATCACACTTGCGGCGGCGTTTTTCATTCTCAGGGTCAAGCCGGGACATGGCGGAGATACTGCTGTTGCGGTAATTTCGGTCAGCTCGCTTGCTGTCGGTATGTTGGTTATATCGCAAAATTCTGGACTTAATGTTAATATGAATGAGTATCTTTTCGGAAGCATACTCTCTATGAGCCGTACCGATGTTTTTGTTGCTATCGGGCTTTCGGTATTTGTACTTGCGGTGTTTTTGCTGTGCCGCAGGGTTATTTTCAGCATGACTTTTGACGAGGGCTTTTGCAAAGCGTGCGGCGTAAAAACGGAGTTTTATAAAAATCTTATTGCGGTACTTACTGCGGTTATCGTTGTTATGGGCATGCGGATAGTCGGTGCGTTACTGATGACGAATCTGCTGATATATCCGGCTGTTTCTTCTATGAAGCTTCTTCGGAGCTTTAAAGGAGTTCTGATATGCTCTGCCTGCGTGTCGGTATTCTGTTTTCTTTTGGGAATTGTTACATCCTGCGTACTCGGTACACCTGCCGGAGCAGGTATTGTTGTTATGAATATTATTGTTTATGCTGTTGTATCTGTGTTTAATGCAGTTTCAGGCAGAATACACATGCATACGTAAAACAAACTGTATTGATTTCACAGGAATTATGTTTGTATCGTGAGGATATTCGGTTGTGTAATTAACTGTCAGTAAAATAAAAAATCAGCCTATACGGCTGATTTTTGTTTTAAAATATGTTTGGCTTTATTGATTAAGTTTTTTATAAGTAATGAAATAAAGAAAAAATGTATCCCATAGCATGTGATTCTTTTTGTTGGCATATTGTACATTGAAATAATTAACCTTTTAACCATGCCGATTATCAGTGCCGATAAACCGGAATTTATCTAATTATTTTCAAAAAGTCTTCAACCTCTTTATTGAATGTAACATATTTCTTGTTTGCAATAAAATGATTACCTCTAATAATTGATAATTTTGCATTAGGTATATTTTCCGCAATCTCTTTTGTATGGGATTCTTTAATCATATCACGACTTCCGCAAATTACGAGCGTTGGGGCTGTTATTTTTGATAATTCACTTAGTTCAATATTCGGATCATTAACCATTAAACCAAGCATTTCAGCATTCTTTTTTGCATCGATCGATTTTGAAGCAAATCGTCTTGCTATTTTATATCCTATTTCGATTGGAATTTGTATCGAGTCTTTTACTCCTTTCGGATTCAGATTTCCACCGTTTAATATCAATGCCTTTACCTTGCTTGGGTATTTTATTGCAAATTTCATTGCTGTATTTGCTCCGTCTGAAAATCCTAAAATAATTGAGTGTGAAATTCCAAGGCTCTCCATAAATTCGTATAAGTCGCAGGAAAATTGCTCAATCGTAAAAGGTTTCCTACCTCTTGGCGACTTACCGTGCCCCCGTGTATCCAAAGCAATCACTCTGTATCTGTCGCTGAAATAATCTATTTGATTCTTGAAATATGAGCTGTCCTCTCCGTTCCCATGCAAAAGGATAAACGGATCTTTATTTCCTTTTTCCTGATAATATAAGGTTATATCCATTTATACTTCCTCACCAATGGCGATTTATCGCATTACCTTACCGTATTTAGCTATATAGCGTTAAAGCAGAAAATTAAAAAACTGCACATCTTCCTGATACTGCATCGCATCAAAATAGATGTGCAACTACACGAAGAAATTGATAGAAAGTGAAATTACTTCAAAACAGCAGTTTTGGGGGCGGATTTTTGATTTTTGTGGGGTGTCGCAAGCAAAATAATGGGGTGTCAAGCGGGGTGTCCCTTGACAAAAAATCCCATAACGCTGTTTTTTATATGAGCAAAATGTAAGAGCGATAAGTCGGACTTGTTTACAGAATCATATTGAATAAATGTTGTTTTTATGGTATAATTATTTATCGAATTTTATACGATAGCGGTTATGATTAAAGAACTTACACTTCTTGCAGGCAAATTCGATGGATATTGTAATAGGGCGCTGATATGAGGAGGAATATTTAATGAGCGATTATTATTCGACAGGAAACGGGGGATGGTTCTTCCGAAATATCTATGATGAAACCTATTCTTTGGAAACCATACGTAAGATACCATGCTCGATAGAAGAATTCTCAGCAGCGGGATTGTCATCGCAAGAAATTGATGAATACTTTTTGCTGATTAAGCAGTTGTATGGCGAGTTATATCTTGAAAGATACATGTTGCTTCCGACAAAAGGCGTAAAGAGTAACGCGAGTGATGTGTGGAAACGACTAAATGATTTTTGTTTGCAGCATTCACTTGTGCCGGAATTTTCAAATGAATGCGGAATGCATCCCGAAGCATATTTGCCGAGCGAGCTTAGATTATTTAATTTTATTTGTACAGAAGAACTGCTTCCCGGCGAAATATATACGGCTACTTTTGATGACTTTCGTCTTGTAGCAGAATATTGCTTAGCCGAACTTACTTATGATTGGTATTTGTCTTTGCGATATAATGTTAATATTCGCTTTTCCACAAATGGGGACGAAAACAAAAAGATGTTAATACGATATGATTCGTATGCTAACGAAATGGTGTTGTTGTCCGAGAATGAAGTGTCGTTTTTACAACGTAAAATTCAGCAGGATCTTACAGATTGTGAAAGAAGAACTTTTATCCATAACAGAAATATTCCTAAACGTCCTATAAATTCAACCGATCTGCATGACCGCTTAGATTGGCAAAGCAAGTGCCAAGAGTGGTACAGGACAGGCATTGCGCTTCAATATGAGAATGATGCACTTGTGGATTGTGGAGATATTATTTCAGATATTGTTGAGTCTGGTGTACATAATGGCATCAGAAACGATTACCCCGATGATACTCTGTATGTCTATAAAGGTCAAATTAAGTGCCAAAGGGATAAACACCGTATAAATCAAGCGACGGCGATTTTAATGAATAGAAACGGGTGCGACATCGAATTAAATGTTTCCCATTGTCTTGATTGTAACAAATTTTTTATCCATTATGATATTTATAAAAGATATCGAGAGCAATTTGGTTGCTTGTTGGGCAATATTCGTATGGCGAAGAATGGTGAATTTTATGGCATAGGGTATGACTTGGCAGAAGAATCACCTCTCCGATTGTGTGGATATTCCGTAAGCCCAAAATATGGGTTGTCGCAACGGGAACGACAAAATATAATCGCAAGTTGCATAGAAAGTGGAGGAATGACCAAGGATGCGGTTATTCGTTTGTTGCGATGGTTTGTAGAGGTCAATGGCAAAAAGAAAGGTAATGAAATTGCGTTCAAAAAATGGTGTGAGGATCTTGATTTTGCCCTTGCATATAACACATCTAAGCAAGAAAAATTCATAATACAAAAAATAGAACACTATAGTAGAAATCGTTTTGTTTGTAATACATGACGATATAATTGGATGTGAATAATTTAGGAGAAAATAATGCCACGAAAAAGTAAAAATATTTTCACAGTTAGCGGTGATATGATAACGATAGGTCATCCCAGTTGGGACTTTGTTGCTACGACATCCATAAGGGAAGACTATTTGGCAGAGATTCAACGGGTAACCTGGAGTCAGAATGGTAGATATTTGTATAATGAAAGTTTGGGCGGTTACCTCCACATATACATTATGAGAAAATGGTATGGCGATGATGTGTATAAACAAATGAAAAAAGACGGTTATGTAGTCGATCATATGGATAATGATGGACATAATTGTTGCATAGTTAATCTTTTCTTTTTGATGGATAACGAAAATAAAGCAAAGGGTTTAACAGTTGATCAGTATAGTGCAGAGAAAACACATATTGCTTTGACTCTTTGTCAGGACTTCTATACGGGGCATATTCAAATCGCAATAGTGTTTAACTACCCAGCAATAGCCAAGATAAGTACTTTAGATAGACCCGCAGTAATAGAGATGGCATTTTTGCTGTATGATAAAGAGTATCCGGAAGTTATAAATGATGCCGGAAAAATATTAAATGACTATCGTAATTACGGTGTTTTCGAACTTGAAAAATTGAATTGTGCGGATTTCCAAATTGAAAGTCAGTATGGTGTTCCAATTTCTAAGGAAAAATACGACAGATATATCAAGGGCGGACACGGGCATACGATTTTTTACATAGAGAGAAAGGCTCCGTTGCTGGGGTGGATGGTCGGAGAACAGAGACGGCAACTTAGATTAATGTAAAAGAATAATAATTCAACGATTACACCCATAAGGATAACGAATACCCCAATAATCCAACGATTACCCCATAAGGATAACGAATGCCCATAAATTCAACGAAATATCCTTACAACGAAAGATCGCTACTGCGGAAAATAATCCGAAATGGCGATTTTTCGTAAGTACCGGTGAAAAAACAGGTAATTCTTAAAAAAGCCCCTAAAGTTTCTAAAAAGCAAAAAATAAGGACTATGATTCTATCAAAATTATAGTCCTTATTTGGTCGGAGTGAGGTGACTCGAACACCCGACCTCTTGGTCCCGAACCAAGCGCTCTACCAAACTGAGCCACACCCCGTTATTAAATACAAAAAATATGAACGTTAAATATTATATCATGCAAAATAAAAAATGTCAAGCCTTTTTCGTTTTTTTGGAAAAGTTTTTAATGAAAAGTTTAAACGGTTTTTGCGTTATTTTCATTGTATTTTATAACGGAATGATGTATAATAACTAAAACTAAAGGGAATTATGTGCGGAGGTGATTTTTGATGCCGAGACTTAAGCTTTCCGGCGGTGTTCACATGCCGGAGGCGCGTGACACGTTTTCAGGCGGTATTCGCCTTGTCGGAGATCCTCCTTATATAAAGCTTTGCTTCTGCAAAGAGAATATGACTGCAATTTTATCTGTCGGTGATGCGGTGGCACGTGGCGGACTGCTTGCTGATGTGAGTGATATAGGCTCAGATATCGGAATGCCTGTTTACAGCGGTATTTCGGGAACTGTTACGGATATATCAGAAGAAATGCGCGGTGACGGAAAAACATATTTATATATTACCGTGCGCGGTGACGGAAAAAAGCTTACAGCAAAAAAATCTCCCGTAAACAAAAAGCTTTCCGAATGCAAACCCGATGAGCTTATCGCTCTGGCAAGAATGTCGGGTATAGCTGAACGAAGCGGTATTCCTATGTGGCAGAATATCCGCAGATCGCGCGGACATACCGCGCGCGTTCTTATAAATGCGTTACCTTGCGATTCTGAGGATAAAACATATTTATGCCTGATATCGGAGTATCCGGAGCGGTTGCTTTGCGGAATAAAAATAGTTTTAATGGCGGTCGGTTTTAGACATGCCGATATAATCATATCAGAGTCGTCCGGATGCAAAGATGTACTTTTACATGCCGTAGAATCGTGTGGAGGAGAACAGCTTTTCAGCGTTATAACTGCGCCGGATATCTATCCTCTTTGTGATGATGTACAGCTTATACGTGCTGCGGGCGGACCGTCTCCGGAAATCGGTAACGAACCGGATGAAACAGGATTTGCCGTGTTTGACGCGATATCATGCGCGGAGCTTTTTGAAGCTTTTTCGGACGGATCGGCGGTCACAGATACGTTATTGACGGTTAGCGGCGGATGCATTCGAAAGTCTCAGACCGTGCAGGTACCTATAGGTACCGAGATATCGGAGCTTGAAAAAGTATGTGACGGTTTTTGGGAACGTCCGATGAGAATAATAAACGGCGGACGTATGGCGGGATCGATCTGCCGTATTCAGGATACAATAGGCAAAGGAACGCATATCATACAGTTTGAAAGCAGTATAGAAGCACATGCAGAACGCAGCTGTATCAGATGCGGTAAATGTGTTTCTGTGTGCCCGATGCGTCTTGCGCCGCTGTATCTGTCTAAATATTCATTAGAAGGGAATGTCCGGAGATGTGAGAACTTTCGTATTGACGCCTGTACAGAGTGCGGATGCTGCAGTTATATATGCCCGTCTCATATTCCTCTTGTGCATAATATACGTATGGGTAAGATATGGCTTGAGAACTTGCGGGATACAGAACGCTCCTTTGCAGACGGTAAT
>CALGZV010000211.1 GCA_937934385.1 uncultured Clostridia bacterium
TTGGGAAAAGCGTCAATGCTGTAATCACCTGATGCGAGCAGCTGCGTACTGTTTGAATTTGCAATAATTCCGTTAAGTATAAAAGCCATTTTCTTTTTCTGTGAAAGATTGGGCATTCCGAGGCTCAGTTTTCCGTTTTCAGCATAGTCTATCGTGTGGACGACAGCCGATAAGCGGTATTCATCATCGAGTACTCCGTCTATTTCTGGCGTGCCGTACATAACGCGGTTTACCGTTTCACCGTCGGCTGATGAGGGAAATATTCCGACCGCTGCTGCAGTTATGAGACCTGCCGATATAAGTGATATGAGCTTTCCTGTTCTTTTTTTCATTTAGGAGTCCTTTCTTTAGGGGCACAAGGCTCTGTAAAATTTCCTGTATTATGATTCTGCAATCATTTTCATAAGACGGGTGAGATCTTTTGAATTTACCTTTCCGTCTGTATTGATATCGGCGTTTGCTTCTCCGCCGTATATCTCTGTCGGAGCGCCTGAAATATATTTCATAAGACGGACAAGATCCGCAGCGTTTACTCTGCCGTCTCCGGTCACATCTCCGTGTATTGCGGAATCACGGTCATCTGTCTGCGGCGGAGTATCTGTATCCGGAATGCGGGAGTCTTGGGAATCTGATCTGACAATGCTCAAAGAAGCGCTTTTGACTGTTGGAACGGGCAGAACGGTTTCCGGCGATCCGTCCGGCTTTGTACGCGCGGATACGTCGAAGGATATTTCCGTATCTCCTGACACTCCGCTTTTTACACGGAAGGTGCAGCTGAAGATTTCACCGCTGATCGCTGTGTTCTTTTCGAATACCGCTATAGCAGGAGGTTCAGCAGACGATAAAAACGCATCAGCTGTAAGCCATCTTGACGAGACAAGCTCAAGCCTGTCTGTATCGTATCGGGGAGATATCATTATGCTTTTAACTTCGTTCAGTCCGTCTGCGCGGACGGCGGCGGTAAAGGTTTCTCCCGCCTGTATGCTCTGTGCTGAGAGCGAGACAGATATTGCAGGACTGTCCGCTGCAAAAATACATATACATGATGAGAGGACAAGAGCAGCAGCCAGAAGCGGAGCAAAATTAAATTTTTTCTTCATTTGCATATACTTCCTTTTTGCGGATAAATATATATCGCAACGGTACCGACACAGTGTCCGGATGCATATTCCACATTGCGTTATATATAAGGTAAATATAATTATATAATAAAATCTTTCATATTTCAATATGTAAACCGAATTTATCTGTCGGATATTTCCGGAGATATTGTTTATAGATATGCTGAAATTGTTTTTTATTCCTGCAATTCCAAATGTTAAAAAAATATTAAAATATTGTTGTGCTATTTACTTTCGCGTTTGCTTGTGATATACTATAAATAATTGCGGCAATAGGGCTTTCGGAGCCGGTGTACGGCACTGAAAAGAGTGACTTGAACCGCACGAAAACGGCTCTCACGGCTTACGGATAAAAGGCTTCTTTACGGAGCGGTTCATCCGCCGTCTGCTGTGGCTGCCGAAATTTATTTTTTAAGGTGAACGCAGTCCGGATTTATAAAGCTCCGGACGCGGCGGTGTTTTTTTCTTCATGCCGCCTGCGGTTCGCGGAAAGGAACTATCATGACAAAGGAAGAAAAGCAGGTTATTATTGACACTTACAAGACACACGAGGGTGACACAGGTTCTCCTGAGGTTCAGATCGCGATTCTCACATACAGAATCAACAGTCTCAACGAGCATCTTAAGAAAAACAAAAAGGACCATCACAGCCGCCGCGGTCTGCTCAAGATGGTCGGTCACCGCAGAAATCTTCTCGGTTACCTCATGAAAGAGGACATCGGGCGCTACCGCGCTATAATCGAGAAACTCGGTATCCGTAAGTAATAGTTTTTATCCGGCGGAATTTGCGATGAAAATGATCCCGACAGGCGGAGGTATCCTCCGCCTGTTTGCGGATACAGCCGGTATGGGCTTTTCGTTACAGCTGCCGGAGCGGAGAAACACGGCGCGGAATCTTGCACGGCTTCCGGAAACAGATGCGGATTTCAAATAATCAGAATTTGCTGAAGCAGGTGCTGCAACACGTTCTGATTATTTGAAGACGTGCAGTACGGCGTCCGCCTTTCTCCGATAAAAGATATCGATTATCAGATATCAGTCAAAAGAAAGGGATTTTTAATATGTTCGAGAATTACAAAACTTATGAATATGAGTTTGCATCGCGCAAGCTGACGATCGTAACCGGTATAATGGCAGGTCTCGCAAACGGCTCCTGCATGGTGAGATACGGTGAGACGGCCGTTCTGTGTTCGGCAACCGCGTCTGCACGTCCCCGTCCCGGAATTGATTTTCTTCCCCTGTCTGTGGATTTTGAGGAGCGTCTCTACTCTGTAGGACACATCCCCGGAAGCTACAACCGCCGCGAGGGAAAACCGTCCGATAAGGCGATACTTGCGTCCCGCGTTATCGACCGTCCTATCCGTCCTCTTTTTCCGAAGGATCTCCGCAATGACGTTAACCTAAATCTTACGGTAATGTCTGTGGATCCCGACTGTTCGCATGAGATCGCAGGAATGATCGGTGCGTCTATAGCGCTTTCTATCTCCGATATTCCGTGGAACGGACCGATCGCAGGTGTGTTTGTAGGTCTTGTTGACGGCGAGATAGTTCTTAATCCTACAGAGGCTCAGAGAGCGGTCAGCACGCTTGAACTTACAGTTGCAGGAAGCATGAACAAGGTCGTTATGATCGAGGCAGGCGCTCAGGAAGTAGACGACGACACAATGTTCGCCGCTATCATGAAGGCTCACGAGGAGATAAAGAAGCTTTGTGCATTTATCGGCGGCATCGTTGCCGAGATAGGTAAAGAAAAGTTCACATACGAGCCGCATCACGTAAACGAAGAGGTTTACGCGGCTGTCGAAGCAAAGTATATAAAGGATATAGAGGCTGCTCTTGATACCGACGACAAGAATGTCCGCGACGCAGGAATGGACGTTATAACCGGAAAGGTTCTTGAGGAGTTTACCGGCAGATACGAGACCGCGGAGCTTGCGGCAACGGATATAGGAGAGATCCTCTACAAGCTTCAGAAGGTCG
>CALGZV010000212.1 GCA_937934385.1 uncultured Clostridia bacterium
TAAACGGAGATCACAATGGCCAATTATTCAAAACTAATGTCGATAGCCGCGGACTTTTTTGCGGAACTGAATTCCGAAATGTCTTCCGGAATTCCGCAGGTACAGCACAGGTCGGCGCCGCAATCGCGAAACACACAGCCGAGAGATACATCAAATGCCTCGGCTCGCCATGCAACTGTAAATTACAGAACCGCAAAGCCGTCCGAAGGTCAGCATGGCGAAGAGCCGTTTCGCGGCAGTATTTATGACGATCGCCTGCCTGACGACGAATACGGTGCAAAACCGATGCCTGACAGTCCGGCCGAAACCCTAAGTGTAACCGAACGGGAATACTGTGAACGCTGTATTGAAGAAAAAGATCTTCCGCACCCGGCTATAACACTCGACCGCGATAATCTGAGAAACGCGATCATACTTTCCGAAATACTTTCGCCTCCTGTTTCAAAACGGTTTCCGAGACACAGATAAACGGAAAAATACAGATCACCTTTTACAAGCTGTATCTGAAAACCGTCATTAAGCATATTCCGGAACAATATATAGATCCCCGCGTTCCCTGATAACAGGAGGCGGGGATTTACACTAACCTCTTGTTTTATCCGAAAAGTCTGATATAAACATCAAATCTTTGCGTATTGAATTTAGCATTCAACCGGCAGACATATTACAACATGACGAAAGGTTATAACGTTCATGCACAAAAGGAACAAAAGAAGAAAATATCTGCAATTCATTATAATAATGCTGATTATCGCATCAGCAGGCATTGCAGACAAATGCCTGCTGACATATGAAAATAAGCGATCCGATCCAAACGCTTACGAAACCGTTCCTGCAACAGAAAACGTCGGCACGGAAGATAGCGGCACTCAGATCATACAAACCACGGAGCCGTATACCGAGCCGACGCAAACAGACAGGCAGGATGCAGATATTTCAAATGAGAGCAATAAGGAGCTGTTTGCAGAATTTTATGGCTCTGCGGAAAAACTGCTGCAAAACATGACCTTAGAAGAAAAAATAGGTCAGATGTTTTTGGCAAGGTTTCCAAAAGACGGAGTAATCGAAGAAATACAGAATTATTATCCGGGCGGTTATATATTATTCGCAAGAGATTTTAAAAATGAGACTCCGGAATCTATTCTTTCAAAGCTTAAGGAATGTCAAAATACAAGTAAAATCAAGATAATACTGGGCGTTGATGAAGAAGGCGGAACGGTCGTCAGAGTAAGCGCCTACGAAGCATTTCGGCAGGAAAGATTTTTGTCGCCGCAGCAATTATGGGCAAACGGGCAGCTGCCGGCAATTCTTGACGATTCAAAAGAAAAATCCGCACTTCTTAAAAGTATCGGGCTTAACATGAATCTCGCTCCGGTAGCGGATGTACCTACGGATTCATCATCCTTTATTTTTGACAGATCATACGGAAAGGACCCGAAAGAAACCGCCGTATACGTATCCGAACTTATAAAAACCATGAACGAAGACGGCATAATATCCGTAATGAAGCATTTTCCCGGCTACGGTGACAACTCAGATACACATACCGGAATCGCTGTCGATGAAAGACCGTATGAAATGTTTACAAATTCGGATTTTCTTCCGTTCATAAGCGGAATCAAGGCAGATGGTCCGTGCATATTGGTAAGTCATAATATAATTAAATCCATGGATGCAGATAAGCCCGCCTCATTATCAAAAAATGTGCATGACATTCTAAGAACCGAGCTGAATTTTTCCGGAATTATAATGACAGATGATCTGGCTATGGATGCAGTCAAAGCATATGCGGAAAACGGAGAAGCCGCTGTCTTGGCTGTATCAGCCGGTAATGATATAATAATTTCTTCCGATTTAAAAGGACAAAGTCTTGAAATTTTAAACGCCGTAAAGCAAGGTAAAATTGATGAGGCTCAGATAGATAAAGCAGTTAAAAGAATACTGGCATTGAAGTTAATGTATAAAATAGAAGGATAACAAATACACCGCATATCAAAAAGAAACAGCGTCGGTAAGATACATCAAAATCCGGTAAAACGGACCGTATCTAATCGGCGCTGCCGCTATATTCAATTATGCATCGGACTTGTACAGAAAAATGTATGAGTCCGATTTATTATTCGTCAAGAAGCTCCTCAAGTATTTCGATCGCTTCGCTGAGTCCGTCGACCGCCTCATCAAGAGCATCGCACTCTCCGTCGGCAGCATCGTATTCGTCCTCCTTACCGGGGATTCCGGCAAGAGTATCGCGTCTGATATCCTCATCATCAAGAACATCATTCAGCTCCGGCAGTATCTCACTGAGCTTATCAAGAATATCCTGAAGCTTTTCTATATTTTTTTTAAGCATTACAGTTCCTTTCCGAACACGGAATTTTACTTTCCGTTACCGTATTATAAGCCTGCTCGATAGAAATTTATCAGACAGCCTGCGAGGATGATTTTCTTTTCATCATCGGTAAGCGGTGCAAGTCCGAGCGTTATATGCTTATAGCTTCCGTCGGCATGAATGATATATCCGTCAAATGATCCTATGCCGTCCTCTACGATCTTGCGGATTCCGGGAACATACAGACTGTCACCGACAGTAAATGGGATCGAGTGACTGTCGTCATCGTAAAGGAACGGGAGCATTCCCCAGTTAATAAGATTGCTGCGGTATCTCTTCGTCGCATATTCGCGTGCGATATTGCAAAGTCCGCCGAGAACTCTCTGGCATGACGCTGCCTGCTCGCGTGCAGAACCGTCACCGGGTTTGACAGCATATACAGCACTTCCCACATGCACTTCATCATTTGATGCACCGCATTTGCCGTTGATCTCAGAAACAGCTTTCATAACATCATCGCTAACAGGCTCGCG
>CALGZV010000213.1 GCA_937934385.1 uncultured Clostridia bacterium
AGTATGCCGCAATTGCTCTCTGCCTTTGCGACGGCGCAGCCGCCGTCATAGAGAATAGCTTCGGAAGCTATGCTGTCTGCATGATTGTCGAAGCTGACTGTAAGCTCTCCGCTTGTATTAGCAGTTATGTAAAAGTCACGGACATGATTTTCAGGACGTGAAAGTATATATACGTCCCTGAATATTCCCGACATGCGGAATTTATCCTGGTCCTCGAGATAGCTTCCGTCGCACCATTTAAGCACAAGTACACACAGTCGGTTCATGCCGTCTTTCAGAGTATCGGTAATATCGAATTCGCTTATTGAATGTGAAACCTGGCTGTATCCGATAAAACTTCCGTTGAGCCATACATAAAAACACGAATCAACGCCCTCAAAATTAAGATAACAACGCATACCGTTTTTTGAATAAGAAAAGTCCTTTATATAAGCTCCGCATGGATTGTCATAAGGAACATACGGCGGATCGTAAGGAAATGGGTAATTTATATTTGTATATTGATGGCGGTCGTATCCTTTCATCTGCCAGCACGACGGAACTGATATTTCATTCAGTGTATTTGCGTCAAAACTGCTGTCGGTAAATTCAGGACATTCATCAGGACATGAGTAAAATCCGAATTTCCAGTTGCCGCAAAGGCCGAAATATCTGTCCGAAGCCTCACGTGGAAGTGTGAGAGCGTCGTCCGCGTGTCCGAAAGGTATATAGTATGCCCGCGGTTTTTCACAGCCGAGATGAAGAACAGAGGGATTTTCATAATAATTTTTTATCTTCATTAATAATCTCCATTAATTTAGCGATTCAGTATATAATGTATGATATCACATGATGTTTAATATGTCAATGTGCTGTATAAAGTTATATGTGTTTTTTGTTTTTAATAATAAAAAGTCTTGACAATAGATGGATAAACAGCTATACTGAACAAGGTTGGATCTGTATGATCCGTTTTAGCTTAGTTATTTTTTGTTATTTTTTGAAAGGTCTGAAGCAATATGAAATTTGAGACTGTAAAACCCGATTGCCGGGGGATAAATTCTGCGGCTGTCGAAAGAATGTTTGATTATTGGGATGGATATGATACTCATGTCCACTCATGTGCAATAATATATAAAGGAAAGCTTGTTACCGAGAGGGCATGGAAACCATACAGTACCAGAGAACCTCATATGCTGAATTCCATGAGTAAAACGTTTACATCTATCGGTATAATGTTTGCAATGCAGGAGGGACTTCTGAAAGCTTCAGACCGTATAGTCGATATTTTTCCGGACGTTGCGGCTCAGGGAAATATATGCGAAAACATGAAAAAGATGAGGGTAGAACATCTTTTGACTATGAGTACCGGACATTATCCCGATAACTCGGATTGGATCTTAACTGAAAAAAATCCTGTTTCGGCATTTATTCATTCCGATGTCGCGCTTGAACCCGGAACGCGGTATGTATACAATACCGGAGCTACATTTATGCTCTCGCTGATAATACGTAAGCTTACGGGAAAGTCTCTTTTCGATTATCTTAAACCGAGATTTTTCGATCCGCTGGAAATAGATGCAATATGGGAGAAAAATGAAAACGGAGATTCCTACGGCGGCGTCGGCCTCAATGTGAGTGTCGTAGATGCGGCAAAAATGGGGCTGTTTTTACTGCAAAAGGGAGAATGGAACGGGAAAAAGCTTCTTGATTCAAAACTGATTGAGATCGCGACGTCCCCTCTTATCGACACAGTCGACATGGAAGGACAGGAATGGCTCGACGAGCTTAAAAGACAGAAGGAATGGCGACGCAATGACTGGGAATGCGGTTACGGCTGGCAGATATGGCGTTGCCAGTATGAAGGCTCTTTCCGAGGAGACGGTGCATTCGGTCAGTATTGTGTCGTTGTACCTGATCTTGATCTTGTCGTAGCGGTTTTTTCCGGTTCGCACTGCTCACAGCATCTTTTAAAGGGAATATGGGATGTTCTTATACCTGCACTTAATGAAAAAGAGACATTTACCGGAGAGAAGGAAAGAAGCAGCAGACCGGCGTCAGGTATTCCGAAACCTGTAACTGCCGAAGCATGCAGCCTTATCGGAAAGCAGTTTACAGTTTCGGCTAATAAGCTTGGTATTAAGGAGGTGTCTGTTATATCTTCGGATACTTTCAAAGTTTCGGGAAAACACGGAACTCATACTGTAAAAGCGCAAAACGGCGGTTGGATCAGGAATGATCTCGGATTCGGCAGACCTGTGTTTACATTTCCGTTTATAATGAGACCTTTCAGTGATATATATGTTTCCTGCGGTTGGAATGACAGCGGTTTT
>CALGZV010000214.1 GCA_937934385.1 uncultured Clostridia bacterium
TCGGATAAACATAAAGAATTCCGGTTTCGCGGTCAACATAATATTCTCCGGCGCTGTCAAGTTCGTCAAATATATTACTGAAATAATATGTTCCACTTCCTGTAAGATTCTCCGCCGACGATGACATTATGACACGGCCGTTATTATAGTCATATCCTGTAATAATTCCGGAGTCCTGAACCCAGTCTATATGGAAATGGCCCTCAACCGTAACACCGTCTAAGTTCTTCCATGTTCCGACTACGCCGTCGGGATCAGCAAAGGTCCAGGTTCCGCCGTTATTTGATACTCCTTCAAAGCCCCATATATAATCATCGTTAGGATACCTTGCGAGAGTTCCTCTTGTTCCGTTTATATAAAGACCGAATTTTTCAGAAGTATAATCAATTCCCTCAGCCTTAAGATCATATGTCCTGACAGCTTTCAGCGCATCGCCGGAGAGTGAACTCAGGGCTTTTTCATCAGCTCCTCCGAATTTATCGGGAGAAAGTGTAACACCGCCTGTTATAACAACATCCCCGTCACCGTATGCTTTATAGGTTATACTGTAATCAGCAGTACCGGAATCCTCTGAGGTAAACGTAAGCGGTTCTTTTCTGAGGTACTTTCCTGCTTTTATGTATACAACAATATCCGTATTTACCGGAATCGAGTTTTCAGATTTCATAGCTCTGATTCTGTCGCGCGCTGCTTCAATAGACCCAAGCGGCGCATTTTCAGACCCATCTCCTCCTGACGGAGCAGCTATATCAACATATAAACCCAATGTTTCTCTGGGATCAGTCTCCGGCTCCGTAACTGTACCGCTTTCCGGTTCATGCGCTGTTGTATCTGTATCGGTGTACGGTAAAGTCTGCTCCCCTGTGCTGCTTCCCTCAGAAGCGCTGCTATCGGATTCCGTTACTTTATCCGAAGAATCTGAAGTATCCGGTATCGGTCCGCAAAGTATAACATCTTCCCCGGCAATATATTTCATCAGACGGATAATATCTTTAGCGTTTACGACACCGTCTCCGGTAACGTCAAGAACGTCTTTTTCCACATCCGACAAGGCACCTGAAACATTTTTCATAAGACGGGTAAGATCCTTAGCGTTTATGCTTCCGTCTCCGTTAATATCACCCGGCTCAGACGCATGCATTATAAAGCCGGCGTATAATACCGACAAAAGCATAATAACAGATAATACCGAAGCCACCGCGCGCTTACCGTTTCTGAAAAATTCCTGTCTTTTATGATTAATCATACGGCAGATCCTTTCGTTTTTCGTTATAATAAATTAAAATAATTTCATAAGTCAATCTGCCGAACCGCCTTAAAAGGCGGTTCGGCAGAACAAGTAAATATCAGCATTTACCGCCAATCATTCTGCATCAAGCCTTCCGATAAGATCAGCATTAAATGTTTTAAATCCCGGAATATCATGATAAATTTTGGAATCTTCACGTATGTTGTAATTTCCGCCCTCGTAATCTACAAATCCTATATCTGATACAGACGAATAATTATAGTTATCACGGAAAATTCCAAGACGTTCGGTATTATTACTTATATCCATCGCCGTGCCTCGGGTGCAAAAAACATTGTTCCTTACCTTTGTTGTACCGAACGCATAAGATACGTAGTTATCTTCAACATCCACAACATTTGTTGTTTTCAGGAGCATTGTCCACGGGAATCGGTATGCCCACACACGGGATGCATACGCAGGATATTTTTCTACCCATCCCCACGCCTCTGTATCATGAGGAAGAAGATCGCCCCAAAGAAGACCGAGATTTCCAGTAGCATCCGTAACGTCAAATCTCGTCACAAGAGTCCAGCCGGCATTTGCACCTGTTCCGGGGTAATATCCTCGCTGGTCATATCCCATTCCGGAATTGATTATAATGTTATCTGTGCAGATATTATCACGTCCGCCTCCGAATGCGATAGCCTGACCGTCTATATTTATACAAATATTATTTATAAAAGTCTTTCCTGCACCGCCGTCATCACAGTAAAAGCCGTTAGGGCAGTAGTAAGGGCTGAGATTATTAACAATATCGGACATCAGATTATAGCGGTATACGCAATTGTTTGTTGACCATCCGCCTACATATATCGCTCCGGCATCTCCAGCTTCATAACAGACATTATGAATATGATTATATTCGAAAATCATATCGCTCGCAACACACGAAAATGAAGTGTGCGGTCCGGTATGTATATCATTATGAGAGACACGGAATCCGTTCCCGGTAAGTCCTATTGCACCTGCGTAAACTCTGTTTACTTCTCCGAAGTCATGAATGTGATTATTATCTATAACAGAATCTGATGAAATAAGCTTTCTCATATTGCCGCCGCACATTTCAACCGCAGTTCCTCCGGTAGAATATATTTCATTATTATATATTACATTCCGGTATCCGCTAAGTTCAACACGGTTATGTTCAGCAAGCTCCTCCTGCTTATCCTCACTGTAGCCTTTCATAACCACCGCATTATGCGCACACCGTACAACGGAATTACAGATCGTATTGTCGTTTCCGGTCATAGTTATATTGGTATTGAGACCTCCCTCTACGGTAAGTCCGTCAAAGGTATAGAAATCAACATTAGCCATTATAACACTGTCTTGGCATGAAGAGAACATGATTGTCATACTCTCATAATCATCAGGCGCATAAAAATACAGAGTCTTACTTTCCTGATCTATATAATACTCACCTACAGCGTCCATTTCTTCTATTATATTACTATAATAATAACGGCTGCTGTATGCATTCATATAGCTTGAAGTCTCAAGAGTAACACGGTTTGTCTCTCTGTCGTATGCTTTTATTGTTCCTTCAGAACTTGCCCAGTCAATTTCGAAATTGCCAAGGACTTTCACGCCTACAACACTGTCCGGATCCCATGTTTTAACAACTTCGCTTTTATCGTAATATGTTTTATTTGCTGAATCGCACTCGTACTGCGGACCGTCATGTCCGGGAGTTTGATCGACAAAGCCGAGAATATATCTTTCGGGTTCTCCCTCATTTGCAGCCTTTTCGTTAGGATAGCGAGCTTCGACTGCGCGCTTTCCACCGAAAAACAATGCAAGATTTTTGGATGTAAGATCAATGTTAATTCCGCTCAGATCATAAGTAAGCACCTTAGCGCGAGCTGTCTCGTCCTTAATTCTTGCAGTAAGCTTATCCCCATCCTCAGGAACAATAAAACTTCTGTTGTCAAGAAGAACTCCGCCCTCTATAATAGCCGTTTCGCCATTATATGCCTTATATGTTATCGGATGTTTCGCAGAACCGTTGTCACCAAGTTTCCTGTCAAATGTAAGCATTTCTGTTTGAGTATATATTCCCTCACGGATACAAACGGTAATTCCGCCGGGAACTGAATCTGTCTCATTCATAATACGAATCGCATCACGGGCTTCCGTAAGTGTTGCAAACGGATTACCGAAAGAACCGTCTCCCTGCCCCTTAGAATCATCGTCTACATAAATAACAGTATCAGCCGTCGCCTCATCGGCGAAAACACCTCCGACAGTAAACACCTGAACACCGAGTAATGCTGTAAGTGCAAACGACACAGCTTTAACGAATGCCGACGAAAATATTTTTTTTGTTGCCATCTTACCTTCCTCCGCAAATAATATTTTATTGTTTTCTATCAATATTTGCCGATAAAAGCCGTCTCCAAAGTCTTTCATCTCAAAATTAAAGTACAAAATACAAAAATATATACAGACGTAATATCTATAACCGTACTACCCCTATAGATATAATCGCATAAGAAAAAATATTTAACTTAAAAAGCCAGAATCGTTAATTGTTTATAAATTTAATGTTACAATTTTCTTAATATCGCTTACGTATATGTCCGCGTCTGCGTTTTTTACAGCACAAATACAATTTTTACTATTCGGTTACGCTCCGTTAACTGTGCAAATTTGAACCGGTAACCAATAAAATTCAAATTCACACGCGAATTTTTCGCAAAATATATAAACTCACATAGTACATAACATTTGTCTGAGACGCTGATACATCTTCATTATTTAATACTATTTATTCTATCGGGCAGTTTTCTGCCCGATAGAATAACGTGTTATCTTATTTACCCGTTTACACTTTGAATTCCTATCTTTGAGAAATCACAAGCTTTGAATCCCGGTATGCTATGATATAACTTAGAATCGGATCTTATTGTATAATCTCCGTTATCATAATCTACAAATACATCATTTGGCATAAATCCCTGTACATTTTCGCGGAATACCGCAAGCCGCTGTGTATTATTCTGAATATCCGTTACAGTCTGTGTTCCTACAATTACATTATTTCTTACTCTCGTAGTAAGAAATGCATAAGAAAGGAAATTATCATCCAGATCGACTACATTTGTTGTTTTTAGAAGCATTGTCCACGGATATTTATAAGACCAAATACGGCTTGCATATCCGCCAACCTGGAACATCCATCCCCAGTTAAGTCCCCAGTCGGTAGAAAGCAAAGATCCGTCTTCTTTATATATTATAGACGTTCCGACTCTTCCTGTAAGTGTCCAACCTGCATTCGCTCCGGTTCCGGGAAAATAAGCACGTTGGTCATAACGAATACTCGTACCGCAATTTACTATCATATTATCCGTTACGATATTAGACGGACCGCCTCCAAAAAAGATAGCTGCACCATCTACATTAACAAGAATATTGGAGGTAAAGGTCTTTCCTCCACCGCCGTCATCACAATAATAAGCGTTCGGAGTATAATAAGGACTCGTAGGATTAGTTACATTTGCGATCAGATTATAGCGGAAAGTATTACCGTTTCCACGCCACGTTCCGTCATATATCGTTCCGGCATCTCCACCTTCATAACAGGTGTCATGAAAATAGTTATACTCAACAAGCATATCGCACGCCAAATTCTGCATAGCAGCATGAGGACAATTATATACTTCGTTATGAGAAATCTTAAAGCCTACTCCCTCAGCATAAAGTCCGCTTTGATATACACGCCCTATATCTCCGAAATCATGTATTTTATTGTTGTCAACTACCGTACCGGACGAGATCATCTTATTAAGATCTCCCCCGTACACCGAAACAGCAGAAAATCCTATATGATATATATCATTGTTATATATCATATTACGGAAGCCTCTTGTATTTATAGCGTTATCTCCGTCACGTATAATGCTGTTCTTAACAGTAAAGTCATTAGCTTCTACATTAATAAGAGTTCCGCCGCAATTTTCGAAAATAATCCCGTCAAACGTAAGATAATCAGCGCCATTTACAGTTACAAGATCAGAATCAAGTACAGGAACGCATATGCGTATATCCATATAATTTTCAGGAGCATAGAAATACAGCATACCATTTGTTTTATCAATATAGTATTCTCCGACTTTATCGATTTCTTCGATAATATTGCTGTAATAGTAACGTCCGCTGTATCCGCTAAATCCACCGTTTGATCCTGTAACACGGTTGGTAGCAGGATCATATGTAATCGTCTGCGGATTGCTTGCACTCCAGTCTAATTCAAAGTTACCGTTTATCGTTACACCGTCGGTACTTGCCCATGTTCTGACAACATTTTCTTTGTCGTAAAAGGATCTGCCGTCACATGAATATTCCGGAACTCCGCTGTGTCCGTCAGATAAATCATGAAACGCAAGAATAAATTGCTCATTAGGATAGCGGGCAACTGTTCCACGGATTCCGTCATAATAAAGCGCAAATGCATCTGAACTATAATCCACTCCGAGTTCTTTAAGATCATATACAAGCGTATTTGCTCTTGCTTGCGCATCTTTAATACGGGAAGCTAAAGCATCGCCTTCCGACGGCTTTGCAAACTTTGCGTTTTCAAGTGTAACACCTCCGTCTATGGAAGTATATCCGTCTTCTACTGCTTTATAAACAATAGGAAAATCCATGGATCCGCTGTCAGCTTCCGTAAAACTGAGAGTTTCAGTCTGAGTATATACTCCGCTCTTTATATATACAGCAACGCCTCCGCTCATATCTCCGCGCAATTTCCGTATAGCGTCTCTTGCGCCGGCAATAGTTGCAAACGGATCACTTTCTGTTCCGCTTCCCCCATCGTTTCCGGTTGGAGAAACATACAAAATATTCGCAGGTTCCGCTTCGCCTGCGCTGTCCGCTGCGGCTATTCCAAATGCAGGCACAGTCATAAGTGCGGCAAGCGCGACAGCCGTAATTTTTAAGGTTAAACAACGACCGTTTAATTTGTTTTTCATTTGTGTGTCCTTTCATCCGATCTCTTCATAATATCCTGAATCATACAAAAGCTTTATTTTCTTCCTATCTCATCAAAATCATAAGCTTTGAATCCCGGAATATCACGAAATATCTGTGAATCGTTTCGGATCGAAAAATCGCCCGACGTCTCATCGGAAAACCCAATCGACGTACTGTACAGCATATTATCACGTATAACCGCAAAACGCCTTACAACCAAAGGAATCTCTATGGAATTGACTTTTTGGTTAATTACGTTATTTTTTATAACGACATTTGCGGTTGCATATGACATATACCGGTCATACCGATCTTCAACCGTTGTTGTCTTATAAAACATAGTACGAGGATAGCGAATTGCCCATTGCTCGGTTCCGTAACCCGGTTCACCGAAAATATTATCCCACAGTATGTCGCGATATGGCGGGAATGCATTCATATATGTTACAAAATATGCACACCAGTCATCATACCAAGTACGTCCGTCATAACTAAAACCGCCTCCATACTTGAAATAAGGACTGCTCGCAATAATATTATCAGTAACAATATTATCCTTACCGCCTCCCATTGCAATGGAACAGCCGGCAACATTATAAAACAGATTGCTTCTTACAATCTTTCCGCTTCCGCCATCATCACAATAAA
>CALGZV010000215.1 GCA_937934385.1 uncultured Clostridia bacterium
TGAATTTTATTTTAACTTCTCAGGATATGTTTTAAGGCAATTGTTTTTTAAAACCGCGAGATTATGTGTGTCGGAATAAGATACGGCAAGACAGCGAAAACGGCATAATAGTACATATTGGCTTACCACGGTTTGATATAAAATACAGAGGACGGAGATGTAAGACAAAATGGAAGAGATAAATATAAGGCGTGCAAAGGAAAGCGACATACCGGCTATTGACAGACTGCTTTATCAGGTTCATAAGGTTCATAGCGACGTAAGACCTGATCTTTTTAAGGCGGGCTTTAAAAAATATACCGACAGTGAGCTGAATTTGATTATAGCCGATGATAAGCGTCCTGTTTTTGTTGCAGAAAAGGAAGGCAGTATTTCAGGTTATGCTTTTTGTGTGTATCAACAGAATGAAAGTAATAATATGACCGATATAAGGACGCTGTACATAGATGATCTGTGCGTGGATGAAATGTCAAGAGGACAGCATATAGGACAGCTCCTTTATGAATATACTTTAGACTATGCACGGCAGAACGGATTTTATAATGTAACGCTTAATGTATGGGCGGACAATGCCGGAGCAGTAAAATTTTATGAAAAGCTCGGACTGAAGGTACAGAAGATCGGTATGGAAAAAATACTGTAACTGTGCCGCAAACAGAAGCTATTAAAAAATTTTTGAAGTGATATTTTTAAATAATTGCACTCTGATCTGATATTTTTTCAGGTTGAATGGAGAATTATGCCTAAAACAGTGCTTATCCGTAATACGGACGGTTTTAATGTCAGGTTGACAAAGACCGTGTTTTGGTATATAATATAAAAAGCGGTTATATCGCCGCTGTAATTGTAATAGAATTCAGATTTAAGGATGGTGAAGATTAATGGACGCCGGAGGTAGTCAGCGTACAGATCCCGGGCGAAGTAGCACAGTCCGGAAAATATATATTTCGGCGTCAGATCTCACCGTAATGCATAGCAGCTGCGGACTAAAGCCGTAGGCAATAAGCTCTGCACGGAGGATCGCGTCTCAGTGCTGCACTGAGCAGCGTGATATATGTGTTTTCCGGACCGTGCATCTTAGTTTTTAACGCCCGAATCGTACAAACTGCCCATATGTGGAGACGTTTGTGTCCCCGCACAGATACACCGCGGCGCGGTGTATCTTTTCCACGTTTTGGAAAACGCGGATCAGTACGAAAAGGAGGGCTTTTTGCTATGCAGAACAACGAAAAAAAAGTTTTTGCTCCTGAGCTTCGCGAAGCCGCGGAGCCTGACTGTGATTCGGATATCGGGCACGCTTCCGATGCGCAGGTACAGAAGGCGAGAGAAACTTCGGCTCATGAAACGGACCCGAAGGATATTGCGGGAGAGTCAGATGCCGGAACGGACATTGCAAAAGAGATCGAGAATGCGATCGATGACGAAAATCTCGGTGCAAAGATCGAATCTATAGGTATAGGAACTGACGATGATGACGATGAGCCAACGCTTGATACACTCGATACTCTCGAGGAAAAAAACGAACTTGCGCTTGAGCTTGTCGACGCTCAGAAATATGCGGAGCTGAAAAAGCTTCTCGAGGATCTTGAACCTGCCGATATCGCGCAGATGCTCAGTGAGATACCGCGCGACCGAATACCGTTTATATTCCGTGTGCTTCCGAAAGAGCTTGCGGCAGAGACCTTTGTTGAGATGGATTCTGACGAGGAGGAGATCCTTATAGAGGCGTTTTCGGACAGCGAGCTTGAAAGCGTCATGAGCGGAATGTTCATCGACGATACCGTCGACGTTATTGAGGAGATGCCTGCAAATGTTGTCAGCAGGATACTTCGGAATATTCCGCCTGAAAAACGCAGGCTGGTCAACGAGATCATGAACTACCCGGATGACAGTGCGGGCAGTATAATGACGATCGAGTATATATCGCTTACCGAGAGTATGACGGTAGGAGATGCTCTTAAGAGAATAAGGCGTACCGGACTGAAAAAAGAAACCGTCTACACGTGTTATATAACTGATATAAGCCGCCGCCTTAAAGGCGTTGTCACGGCGCTTGACCTGATGACTGCCGAAAGTGAGGATATTCTTCTCTCAGAGATAATGGAAACAGGAGTTATTTGCGCAGACACGCTCACGGATAAAGAGGACGTAGGTAAGCTGATAGAAAAATACGATTTTCTTGCCGTTCCGATCGTTGATAAAGAGAACAGACTCGTCGGTATCGTTACCGTCGACGACGCTATCGACGTCATTCAGGACGAGGCGGAGGAGGACTTTGCAAAGATGAACGCTATGGCTCCTATCGAAAAGCCGTATCTGAAGACAGGCGTTTTCGAGATCTGGCGCAGCCGTATCATCTGGCTTCTTCTGCTCACAGTATCGGCAACATTTACCGGAATGATAATATCGTCCTTCGAGTCGGCGCTTGCGGCGCAGGCGATACTTACCGCGTTTATCCCGATGCTCATGGATTCGGGCGGAAACTCGGGAAGCCAGGCATCTGTTACGGTCATACGCGGACTTTCAACCGGCGATGTCGAATTTTCGGATATTTTCCGTGTAATATGGAAGGAGTTCCGTGTTTCGATTCTCTGTGCGCTTTCGCTCGCCGCGGTCACGTTTGCCAAAATACAGCTTGTCGACAATCTTCTGCTCGGAAACAATGTCGGACTTCTTGTTGCGCTCGTTGTATGCCTTACACTTGCGTGTACGATAGTCATAGCGAAATTTATCGGCTGCACTCTGCCGCTTCTTGCCGATAAGATCGGTCTTGACCCTGCGGTAATGGCGAGTCCGTTTATAACGACGATAGTAGACGCTGTGTCGCTGCTTATCTATTTCGCTGTAGCGCGCGCGCTGCTCGGAATATAGCAGAGTTTTGTTATTTTTATATAAGACTTTATAACTTTCATGCAGATATCACACGCCTCTTAGGCGGCGGGTTCCATATCGGATTTTCCGCTGAAGCCCCGGGGATCAAAGTTCTCTGCGTTGATTGCAATTGTAGCAGCTGATTAAGCGAGCTTATAGGGCTTTGCTCCGATTTTAAATACTTTATACTGTTTCTGTTGTTTTAACAACTGCTTTTGTATAGATAACGCTTTTTGGCGCAAGATATTTATTAAATAGACGGTGTGGTCGTAAAGATTACACTGTCTTTTTATTTGACTTTTTGAGATAAAACAATTCTTCGGAATATTGACATACCGAATTATATGTGATAAAATAATAAGATAGGATAGAATACTGTGAAAGGAATGTGTGCCGATTTGGAACGCCGGAATTTAAGCAGCGGCCTACCGCCGTCTGACGGTTTTTGGGATCTTTCGGAATTTTCCGTAAAGCCATCTGATAAACACATGGCGGAATTCTCATCGGACACTGATGCGGTTCTGATAAATGTCGGTGACTCGGACAGTATATCGGAACTTTCCGGTCACTGTACGGACGATTCCGTAAACCCGGAGATTGACGGCTTATTTGACGGTATACACCGTGAGAACGTAAGCTTTGGAGACAGGAAAATTTCTTCAGGTGACAATCAGTCTCAGGACGAACCGAAGTATGCAGAGCGCGGCAGCAGATCTGAAATTCGCAGGCATTCGGAAAGCTTCGATTTGTCAGACGAATCCGAAGAAGAAC
>CALGZV010000216.1 GCA_937934385.1 uncultured Clostridia bacterium
TAACATTTTTATATTACTACAGGAAAATAAAAAATAATTCTCCGCAATTTTATAAAAAACTGCGGAGAATTATTTACATAAAAAAATAGTTATATTATTACATCAAACATTACAGTCAGTCACTCTCACAAAGCAGCTCATAGTAATCCGGTCTTACCTCGAGAGCGATCTTTCCGGCATCGGTGCGCGGAAGCTCGATAAAGCTGTTCGCTATCGCAGGATCACCGCCCTCTATTGCTCCGCGTCCGTAACGCTTTTCCATGATAACAGTCAAAGTATCTCCGCGAAGTTCGGAATCAATATATGCAGGAGCATCAAACGCATTGTTCGTAACAGGTGTGGATACGATCGCAAGAGTATGCTCTGCAAAATATTCTTCGGTATAATTTTCATAATTTATATTAATGCCACTATACATATTGCCGTCAGGCTTTTCGGATTCATCATAGGGATGCTCTGCTGCAAATTTCTCGTCCCAAGCTCTGAGTTCTTCCACTGAGTTTATTACCGTAAGCTTCGTATTTTTATCGTCGATGTCCCCAAAGTCCCATTTAGCCTCCTCCGTCTGTAAAGCATCATAACGCGTTTCTGACGATTCCACAGCGGCAGCTGCTGACTTGCATGCAGGCGATTCTACCTTCTGACCCGATATGATCTGCATAGTTCTGACAAGATCCTTTGAATTGACCTTATTATCCATGTTTGTGTCGGCACAAGGCCACTCTACTTCATACATATACTGATTGAGGTGCTTATTCGAGATACATTTCATAAGGCGGACAAGATCCTCTGCATTTACGACTCCGTCGTTCGTCACATCTCCCGCCAGATACGTCTCCGCATATGCTGAATACTCCCGGTCTCCGAGCATAAGCTTTTCTTCGTCGACATATTCCGCACTCACAACAAATCTGCGGCACAAATATCCATAGTCAGCAACGACAGTGTAATAAACATATCTGTCCTTCGGCAGTTCTTCAGTAAGCCGTACTGTCTTTTCCGCATCGGTATAAAACTCAAGATGCGCATGAATATCATTTGTGACAGCATCTGTATCTGCTGCGGATATTCCTCCGCTGAAAGCAGACAGTAAAACCGAAAGCGAAAAAGCGGCTGCCATTAAATTCTTTCTGTTCATGGTATTGGTATTTCCTCCAAATATCGGGTTTATACTGATTATACAGTATATGTACCGCCCGATCTTTTTATTCCCCTGCTAATATTTTCATCAAACGTGTAAGGTCTTTACTGTTGACAGCTCCGTCTCCGTTAAGATCGGCAAGAAAGAACTGAACATTTGAAAATGTAATCTCTCCGGAGAGATATTTGTTCAATCTTGTCATATCCGCAGAAGTTACTGTTCCACTATAGTTCAAATCACCCATTACAAGATTAATGCTGCAATCATACGTTCTTGTTGAAGCAGTAGAAGTCCTTGTCATATTTTTTACAGTATTTCCTGCATTGTCTATAAGAGAAACCGCCGGATCATTAATCCTTGTCGCATCAAAGTTTCTGAGAGAAACACGCCATGTAGTATTTGTATAATCGTATTCCAAACCTTTTTCTACAGGTTTATAATCAAACAAAAGTGTAAAATTGCTAACCTTTTCTGTACCAAAGTTTCCGTTATGAACAGTATTATAAGTAGAAAATCCCGTTCCGTTAGATTTTCCTAAAGAGATTCGGGGGGCGTTTCTCTGCGTACTTGAAAAATTACATTTTGCTATAAAGTTTACATCATAATTTGCCACATCAATGGTTGTATAGTTATTATTAGCGAACTCATATGCAAATGCAGCCTGTCTATCTCCGTCCAAATTTTTTTCCCAACTTCCGGAAATCGCCGATACATTATTCAACGCATCGTAAAGGATCCATATATAACCGTTATTTCCCCAACTCGATCCCCATGAATTTGCCACCTTAAAAGCACCTTTTTCGGCAGCTTCTATTTTTCCATCCTTATTTACGTCATACGAAATGTTATCATTATAGCCGACTATAACAAAAGAATGTCCGGATCCACTGGTTTTATTTCTGTAATAAATACTTCCGTTATCAGTTTTTACTGCATCAAAATTAAAGGTTGAGCTTGCACGTACTACCTTATTAGCATTCAATAAGCTCTTTATTTCGTTAAGATCGGCATCTGTACAGCTTGTTATAGGGGTACCATTTCCCGGAATAGAATACGTATGTACGGCGCTTACTCTTGTCTTTAACGCATCACGCATTTTTGCCTCATCGGTAACAAGAGGTAATGCCGCATTAAACGTTGATACATACGGATTGTCCGCCATACTCAACGCACCGTGATCTTTAAGAAAGTTATAGACATCCGTATATCTGACGCCCATATTGTTTTCTTTTTCTAAATATGTAGCATAATAAGCCCATTGAGGGGAATACTGATTAGCCAACGATGCACTTGAACGCTTATTAAGCTTATTTGCTTCATATGTAAACTGATAATATACAGCTGAAAATGCAGAGCAGCTTCCTACACTGCCCTGAGATTTTATCGGCGGAAAATATGTAGATGTACTGATGTCTTTACTGGCAGGATATGTTACAGCATTAACACCGTATACGTCTCCTATCTGTGAATTACTGCCGTTTAAAATAGGGAGCTTTTCTATAATCGGTTCTTCTATTTCAGGCTCCAATCCTCTCATTCCGTAGAAACAAGAAGCATTATTATCGGAATCAATACTATCCTCCGCGAAAATTCCGGTATTAACCGACGAAAACAGCAACGTAAACATTAAAAGTCCGGAAAATGTTTTTTTAACGATATTTTTCATAATGATTTTCCTTTCATAGATAAAAATAAAAAGTTATATTTTGAGAAAAACAATTTATATACAACAAGTCATATTTTTAATCTACTATAACTTATATTCAAATCATAGCCTCATCTCCTTTTTTATTTACATAAATTGTTTTTGTTTTAACATAACTTCTTATTATATAAACATTTATTCTGTGATTTTAAATAAATGTTACATTGCTGTTATTTACGTTTTACATTTTTATATTACTACAG
>CALGZV010000217.1 GCA_937934385.1 uncultured Clostridia bacterium
CCTGCCTGAGAAATTTTGACGAAGTTCCCGTTATATATGCGCGTATGCCGTCAAAGAACGGTATAGGACTGGCTGTATTCAACCGCCTTATCAAGGCGGCGGGATATGAAATAATTTCGGTTTGATCTATTATGCAGTATAGATTGAAATATTATTTTTTAAGAAGGAAGGAAGAAAAAATGAAAGAAAAACAGACCGGACTCCGCGCTTTTAAGCGGATGCTTGTTTTGATACTTACAGCGGCAATGCTTATGTCGTTTATTCCTGTCTCTGTTTTTGCTGATGAACAGCAGAGCGCGGCAGAATATTATGTATCCTCCGAAAACGGTGATGACAAAAATCCCGGAACGCTGGAGGCTCCTTTTGCCACAATACAAAAGGCAAGGGATACGATCCGCGAAGTTAAGGCTTCCGGAAATCTGCCTTCCGGCGGAATTACCGTGTATCTGCGTGAGGGAATATATACGCAGTACGAGACGTTGACATTTACTAAAGAGGACAGCGGAACAGCTGAATGTCCTATTACATATAAGGGCTACAACGGAGAAAAAGTTCTTATAAGCGGCGGATATGTTCTTGATCCCGATGATTTTGTTACTCCGGATCAGTCTGTTCTTGACCGTATGCAAACCGAGGAAGCACGTTCGAAGCTTCTTGCATATGATTTGGGCGTAGCAGGTGTGAATTACCGCACAGCTCTTGATTTCGTTAACGGAGCTAAGGCAGTAAACAGCATACTCTTCTACGGCGGGGAGCGCGCATGGCCCGGACGTTATCCTAACTATGTTGCCGGTGAACAGTGTTATTTGTATTTCGAAAAATATTCTGACAGTCCGAGAAGCTTTTATGATTCGGATCACAGAGTTAAAAACTGGTCTGAAGAATCGATAAAAAATGCACGGCTGTACGGAATGTTTGAGATCGACTGGTCGACGTCGTACGGACATATAACTAATTATGACCGCGATACCGAAAGAGTCACATTTGACGGTTCGTGGTCGACGGCAAGCGGACGGTATACTTATTTTAACGTGCTTGAAGAAGTTGATACCGTAGGTGAATACTTTATCGATGAAACTAACGATATGCTGTATTTCTATCCTCCGGAAAACTACCGTGATATTGAAATACTCATACCTGTATGTAACGACAGTGTTGTTCTTGCAGATGTTGAATATTATACGTTTGACGGACTTACGATGGAGGCCGGTATAAATAATATCCTGACTGTAAACGGAGATCACAATACAATAAAGAATTGTACGGTAGGATGTTCTGAGGAAGTCGGAATTAAGTACAGCGGTTCTGATTTTATTATTACCGATTGTGAAATTTCGCGTGTCGGAGGAACATGTATAAACGGAAAAGGCGGTGATAAACTCAAGATTGTTGATTCCGGAAACCGTATTACAAATAATAAATTGCATGATTTCGGCGAGCTTTACCGTGTTTATAACGGTGCTATCTATCTTGAAGGCATCGGCTATACTATAGATCATAATGAGATATATTACGGACCGCATACTGCGATGTGTGCTACTGCTCAGAATGTTCTTATGGAGTATAACTATATCCATAACGTATGTTATGAGGCAGGAGATGCAGGCGCGATATATACCGGCGGATGGTGCGGCGGAGATTATATATTCCGTCATAACATAATGGAAAATATCGTTAACAAGAGCAGCCCGTATCTCAACCCCAACGGATATTACAGTGATAACTCAGGCGCAGGAAAGCATGTTTATTCGAATTTGTTCATAAATATTGACGGATCTGCAATCTGTTTTTCGGGGCAGGACTGTGTAGCACGTGATAACATTCTTTATAACACCGGAGAATTGTATACAGATGCACGTTCATACTATCCTTTTCCTAATGACAAAATTTCAGGCTGGACTGCATATTCAGGCGGCCTCGGAACGATATTCCCGACAGGCGCACTGTGGGTAGATCTTCTCGGCCATCCGCAGGTTGAGCCTTATGGCTATGCGACAAAAATGTGGGCATACCGCTGTCCGTGGACAATGCTTCTGAAAACAACAAACGTGTATGATCTTGAGGACAAATTTGTCGGATATGCTTTCGGAAATTCTATAATAAGAAATAATGCTCTCTGTGGTGCAAATTCGACTAATTGCAGAGTATTTACCACTACAGCAACGGAAAGACTCATGAATTTCCGTGATAATCCTTCTCTTACTACTGTTCAGTTAGGACTTATATCATACGGAAACGGGAAATATGCTGTTTCTGGCGATTCTAAGCTTGAAAGAATTCTTCCGGGATTCAAACTCTGTGATTTTGAAAATGTCGGAATAGTTAATAAGGATTAATGAGCCTCGAAGAATAAAAACCGGGTGTCATAATTTTCAGCTTTTTATTGACATTTTTATTCGGCGCTGATATAATTATAACATTATCGGAAAAAACATTATTAGAAGGAATTATATTAAAATGGCTGAACAGAAAAATGAAAAAAAGCTGGTCGAGCAGATAACCTCGATGAAAGAAAACTTCGCTCAGTGGTATACCGACGTATGCATTAAAGCGGATCTTATAGGATACGCAAGCGTAAAGGGCTGTATGATATACCGACCCTATGGATATGCAATATGGGAGAATATTCAGCATATTCTTGATACTAAATTCAAAGAGACAGGGCATGAGAATGTTTATATGCCGATGTTTATTCCCGAATCATTGCTCAATAAGGAAAAGGAGCATGTAGAGGGATTTGCTCCGGAAGTGGCATGGGTAACACATGGCGGTGATAATCAGCTTGCCGAGCGTATGTGTGTCCGTCCGACATCTGAAACGCTTTTCTGTGATCATTACAGGGATATAATTCATTCATGGCGCGACTTGCCGAAACTGTATAATCAGTGGTGCAGCGTTGTACGTTGGGAAAAGACGACGCGCCCGTTCCTGAGAAGCCGTGAATTTCTTTGGCAGGAAGGACATACAATGCATGCGACCGCAGAGGAAGCCCAGGCGGAAACTCTGAAGATGCTGAATATTTATGCAGATGTGTGTGAAAATCTTTTGGCAATGCCTGTTATAAAGGGACCTAAGACCGATAGCGATAAATTTGCAGGCGCTGAAGCAACATATGCTATAGAGGCGCTTATGCATGACGGAAAGGCACTTCAGGCGGGTACGTCTCATTACTTCGGAGACGGCTTCGCAAAAGCGTTTGATATCAGATATACTGATAAAAACAATAACCTTACATATCCGCATCAGACTTCATGGGGTGTGTCTACACGTCTTATCGGTGCTATAATAATGACGCACGGTGATGACAGCGGACTTGTACTTCCTCCGGCAATAGCTCCTGTTCAGGCGGTTATTATCCCTGTTCAGATGCATAAGGAAGGCGTTCTTGAAGCTGCATCTGCACTTCGCGACAGACTTAAGTCTGATTTTCGCGTTAAGCTTGACGACAGTGATAACTCTCCCGGTTGGAAATTCTCTGAGTATGAAATGAAGGGCGTTCCAGTTCGTATAGAGCTTGGACCGCGCGATATTGCGCAAAATCAGTGTGTTATCGTTACACGTCATAACCGTGAGAAAACCGTTGTCTCGCTTGATAACCTGAAGCAGGCGGTTGCCGAAAAGCTCGAAGAGGTACGCAGCGGTCTGTATGAAAAAGCGCTTGCAAACCGCAGGGCTCACACATATGACTGCACAACGCTCGATGAGATAAAGGAAAAGCTTGCCGCAAACGGGGACGGATTTGTCCGTGCTATGTGGTGCGGAGATCCCGAGTGCGAGGATAAAGTTAAGGAAATTACCGAGGTAGGTTCGCGCTGTATCCCGTTTGAGCAGGAACAGCTTTCGGATAAATGTGTATGCTGCGGAAAACCTGCAAAGCAGCTCGTTTATTGGGGCAAGGCTTATTGATCGGTTTTGTATCCGAAAGAAACATATAAAGTGGTAAAATTGTAATGGTTCTCGTTTATCGGGCAAGGCTTACTGATTCGGTTTATATATCCGAAAGGAACACATAAAATGGAAAACAAACGCTACTGTAAAGCCGCAGAGGATCGCGGCGGAAATAAGCGGCGTTCTTCCCGGAGACCGCCGCAAGGCGGTATCTCCGGGAATTTTTTTGATAGATATCTGTACGGCGGAATAATTCTTCTTGCGAGTGCGCTTATTCTTTCTTTAATAGGTGTGCTTTCCGTATTTGTTGCGACTTCCGTTTCGAATATAGCGGCATGCCGCGGAATATCGAAAGTATTTATACAGGCAGGCGCTGTTTTGTGCGGAGTGCTTGCAATGCTGATCATATCAAGGCTTCCGCTTGGATTTATATATAGGAAACTCTGGTGGGGATTTCTTGTATTGTCTGTCGCGCTTCTTGTGCTGACTCTGCGTTTCGGAAGCGGTCCGTCCGGCACGAAAAGCTGGCTGACGGTCCCCGGAACTCCGCTCAGGATACAGACTTCCGAGTTTGTAAAACTTATGTTTATCATATCTTTTGCCGGGCATCTGCAGATTGTCGGAGATCGGATAAATAAACCGTTGCATGTTTTGTTTCTTTTGATCCATGCCGGCGCGGTTGCCGGTATAGTCGTACTTCAGCATGATCTCGGAAGCGCGCTTGTATATCTGTTTGTAGCATTGTTTATGTGCTATTTTGCGGGAATGAGCGGATTGTATTTTGCCGGAGGAGCGCTGCTGTGTCTTATTGCTTCTCCGCTTATATGGCATTTTTTGTCGGAATACCAGAGACAGCGTATTCTTGTCGGATTTTCTCCCGAGCTTGATCCTCTCGGATACGGATATCAGGTACTGCTTTCAAAAAATGCTGTTATATCAGGGTTCCCGTGGGGATCCCGATGGCTTTCCCTTGAGTATTCACCGCTTACGCCGGCTTTACATACGGATATGATATTTTCAGTAATATCCGAGCAATTCGGAATTGTTGCTGTAGCTGTAATTTTTATATGTTATTCTGTTATAGTATTTCGCCTGCTTTCAATGGCAGGAAAATGCGGTAATACCGGAAGACAG
>CALGZV010000218.1 GCA_937934385.1 uncultured Clostridia bacterium
ACGAGGCTGGACTTCAGGGATATTACGATCCGTTCTGCCGTATGCCGTATCCGTGGAAGCATCAAAATTATGATCTTATTGATTTTTTTCGCAGTATCGGTAAGATAAGGTCCGAATATGAAGTATTCAAAGACGGATTTTTTAAAATTATGAAGTGCGATCCTAATTTGTTTATGTTTGAACGGTTTAAAACGGGTGAACGGATTATAACCGCTGTTACACGTAATAATGGAGTCAGAGTATCTTTTGAATTGCCGGTCAGCAATATATTCTGTTCTCATCCGAAATATATATTTAAAGATAAAATCGAAGATATAAAGCTTTCGCCGTGGTCATCATATATTTTTAAGCAGATATAAGTATAAAAACTGTGTCAGATTTAAATGATTTGATGCGGTTTTTTATTGTGAAACAACAAGGTTCCGGCGTCCCCTCCGGCAATTATAGATTGCGGGCGTGTCGGTTTTTTATTTTTTTAAGATTTTTTAAAAAAACACTTGAAAAATTTGTCTTATTGATATATAATACTATTAAGGATTGGTGATATATGATTAATAAACGGCAAACCTTTCAAAAAACCATAATTTTAGATGCGCTGAAGCGTCTCGGAAATCATCCGACACCGTCAATGGTTTATGAAGAAGTACATAAACAGTACCCGAAGGTAAGCCGGGCTACCGTTTTTCGTGTTCTTGCGGGTGAATGTGAGCGAGGAAACGCTCAGAGGGTTTATACACCCGGGGGAACGGCGAGATATGAATACGGCATCAGAAAGCATTATCATATTATTTGCAGAGAATGCGGAAAGATAGCGGATGTTGATATGCCTGTACCTAAGTATTCTCCAATAGATGATATAAGCGATGCTGAAGGCTACGCGGTAGAAAATTATGTTTTCGAATTTATCGGACTTTGCCCTGAGTGTCAGAAGCACTTCGGACATACCGATAAAAAATAAAATTACATTTTATAAGTGAGGTAATGATATGAAATACGTATGCAGTGTTTGCGGCTATGTACACGAGGGAGATTCAGCACCTACACAGTGCCCTGTATGTAAGGCTCCTGCTTCTAAATTTACAGCTATGAATGAAGAACTCAGCTGGGCAGCAGAGCATGTTGTCGGTGTTGCAGAAGGTTCCCCCGAAGATATTATGGCAGATCTTCGCGCTAACTTCAACGGAGAATGCACAGAGGTAGGTATGTACCTCGCTATGGCAAGAGTTGCACATCGTGAG
>CALGZV010000219.1 GCA_937934385.1 uncultured Clostridia bacterium
GGAAGTAAAGCATTTCAAGATACGGGATATCTGCTTATTTCGTCTTCGCGTCCCGGAAGACTTCCTGCAAATCTCCAGGGTATATGGAATGCTCATGACGAATCACCGTGGGGAGCAGGATATTGGTTCAATATCAATGTTCAGATGAACTATTGGCCGGTATTCTCTACTAATATGGCAGAGATGTTTGAGGCTTATGCCGATCTGTTCGAGGCTGTCGTTCCGAAGGGACATGAATATGCGAGCGAATTTGTAAAGGAAAACAATCCTGAGCAGTATGTTGAGGGTGAGGGAGAATGCGGTTTTGCAATCGGTACGAATAACTGGCCGCTCGAAATTACCGGTCCCGATCGCTGCGGAGGTCCCGGAAACGGCGGTCTTGCCTCCAAGCTTATGTGGGAGTACTACGACTTTACACGCGATCCAAAGGTTCTTGAGAGATATACATATCCGACTCTGAAGGATGTAAGTAAGTTCTCGACAAAGGCGGTTCGTAAGTATGGTGACGAATATCTCGTAACACCGTCTGTATCTCCCGAGCAGGTTATTAACGGCGCATGGGTAGGCGGAGCATGCTACTATGTAACCGTCGGATGCGCATACGATCAGGAAATGATTCACGAAAACGGTAAGGACTTCCTTAAAGCTGCTGAGCTTCTCGGACGCGACGGTCCTGAAGAAAAGCTCCAGCGCGAGCAACTCGGTCACTATTCTCCGATACGTGTGGGCTGGTCAGGTCAGATCAAAGAATTCCCCGAGGAGAATTTCTACGGAGAGATCGGAGAATGGTGGCATAAGCATCTTTCTCACATGATGGCGGTATATCCCGGAAATACAGTTACATCGGAAACTCCCGTATGGAGAGATGCGGCTGCTGTAACGATGAAATACCGTTGCGACGGACATATGCAGACCGGATGGTCTGTTGCTCAGCGTATCTGCGTTTGGGCGCGTACAGGCGAGGGCGACGAGTGCTACAAGGCGCTTCGCTTCCTGCTCGGACGCCGTACATATCCGAACCTTTTTGACGCTCATCCTCCGTTCCAGATCGACGGAAACTTCGGCGGAACGGCAGGTATTGCGGAGATGCTTCTGCAGAGCCATGAGGGCTATATTTCTGTATGCCCGTGCCTGCCTAAGCAGTGGAAAAACGGTCGTTTCTCCGGACTTGTTGCAAGAGGAAACTTTGTTGTCGATGCTGAGTGGAAAAGCGGAACTCCGCATACGATAAAGGTGACTTCACGCGTTGGCGGAAAAGCTATTGTAAAATCGGGAAATGTTTCACTTGCAGTCGTAACATGTGACGGAAAGCCTGTTAAGACAACGTCTGACGGCCTTGACTTTATTTCATTCGAGACAGAAGTCGGAAAGACCTATGTACTCGAAAACATTCCGGCAAAATCGAATATCAGCCGTCCGACCGATCTTGTTATCGATCGCGACACTCTCCATATGACATGGAAGGGTGCTGATGAGAATGTAACTTACACAGTATACCGCGCATGCGATCAGACTCCTGTATATGAAAAGATCGAGGGACTTACCGATACAGAGTACACCGATACCGGAATCAACTTCTCTGATTACGAGATCGTTATATATAAGATCACAGCTGTATCAGCCGACGGCATGACCGAAAGCATGGGTGTTCACGAAGCGATCAACCATGCAACTCAGCAGCAGATCGACAGATACAATCTTATGCATATTGAAAAGGACGTAGCGCCTTACTACGATCAGTATATCAAGTATTGATTAAATTCCGGAACGGATAATATGATAAATAAAAGATATCTGTGCAAATAATATTGATTTATTTGTTTACTGTTTCTTGTTAAAATAATATTAT
>CALGZV010000220.1 GCA_937934385.1 uncultured Clostridia bacterium
TGCATTTTCATATCTTACGCTTGTTTCGCTTGTATTAATTAAATTTCCGGGGAAAATGATTTCGAAACATCCGTCTTCATTTTCCAGACAAACTTTATCTGATATGGAAACTGCAGTGTTTGATCCGTATGCCTGCCATGTTTTTTCATTTTCATAAAACTTTAAATCAACAAGCTTTTTCGATTTTTTGTTATATATCGGTGTACTGAAGAAATATGCTGTTTTTGTTCCGTTATCTTCTAATGCAATCACACAATAACGGTTTCTGTTACTATAATCAATTACAGGCGCTTTTCTGCTGCGCAGTGTTAAAATTTCATTTAAAACCGATCTCATGTCATCCACCTTTTTATTTTTTCCCGGACCTCCGCCTTTCTGCTGAAAAAACGCGAAGCTTTGTTTCTGCTATGGCATATCCGGCTTTTAAACTCTAACGGATTCTTTAAAATTCCGTATTCTGTAAGATCTGAAATCACACTGTCAAGTTCTGCTAATGCCAGAGCCTCATGATCAAGATCATATTCTATCTCCATTTCATAATCTACAATTCCGAGATAACAATTTTTATCCAATGCTACTGTAATTCCATGCCGTCCTGAATATACGCTGCGTATCGTTTCAAGACTTCCCTGATAACATATGTCCATATCCCGGAAAAGGGTATCGTCATACCGGTTTTTTATTATGCGCGAAGTCTCTGTGCTGCAATCAGATCCTTTCAAATGATGTTCTTTGATTGTTGCAGTACAGCTTCCGTTTTTCTCACGTATGCGACAAGTTATTTCCTGACGGTTCAATTCAAAATCATCGGTGTCGTAATAGTGATTAATTTGTATTTCAGTTTTGCCTGACGCATATTTGTGTTCCGTCAGAAATCGGTATTCGTCTTTCCAAAGTATAACCTTTTTTTCAAATTCAAGCATAATTTCCTCCTCTTTTTATCTTTCCGGAGCTGTTTTTTTCAAGCTCCGGCAGTAGTTCGATTTTTGTCGGTATCTGATATTTCGGTAACAGTTCAAAACAAAGCCGTTTGACGTCGGAAAGCGATGTGAAATTCCCTGCAATTTTGAGTCCAATCTGTATACCGTTATGCGTTTCGTAGCCGTATGCCAGCGCTTCATGAACACGGCGGTCTTTTTTTAGTGCTTCCTCGATCTCCTGAGGATAAATGTTCATTCCGGCTTTAATTATAAGCTCATCTTTCCGACCGTAAATTTTCAGCAAACCTACAGAATTGAAAGCAGCAATATCTCCTGTACATAACCATCCGTCCGATAGGATATCGCCCGTTTTGACAGGGTCATTATAGTA
>CALGZV010000221.1 GCA_937934385.1 uncultured Clostridia bacterium
CAGAGACGATACGGTTTCGGTATCGATATCGAGTACGCCGCCTTTTTCCTGCTCCTGCCTGAATAATTCGTTGAGCTGAGCCATAAGCTCCGAAGTTCTCTCCGTAGGACCGCAGAGAAAGCTCTCATCTCCGTCATAAGGCGTGTAGTTTTGCTGAATAAATGAACGTACATCTATATTTTCCTGCCAGTCAGTACCTTTAAAACCGTTCCATGCTTCGATCATATTAAAATCCCCTTTTCAGAAAAAATTAAGGGCAGCATTTGATGCTCAAATGCTGCCCAGACGGTCGGCACAGCCGGAATAACCGGCTGATTTATAAACATATCCTCACTGTGGTACTCCACACTAACCGTCAGAGGGTAATGTTCTTTTATCTCTATACGGATAGGATATCACATAATTTCTTTTTTGTCAATCGTTATTGTCAATAAATTTTGAGAGACAATTGATGTCACATATTGCGATATTATGACATATAGACAATATGCGTAAATTATTCTTTGATTTTAGCTTTTGCTACCCGAACACATGCCGACATACCGTAGGGGTATCCTGTTGCATTGAAAGCAAATTCATCATTTTTCTGCATGAAAGAAAGCTCCTCGCCGCTGTCCATCCATCGGATATTTTCGACAGTCTCGGAAACATTGTTGAATACGTGGCCTCCGCAGTATTTTCCGCCGACAGTAACATTTGAATCTCCGCATCTTCCGAGATCGTGGATGAAGATGTACAGATATCCGTCGCCTTTGAGAATAAAGTTTTTATCCGCGGAGCATGTTGCCCTATGAGGCTTTCCTTCATATATTGCTTCGCCGTAGAGCTTCATCCATCTTCCGAGAATATTCATAAGCTCGCGCTGCATAGGTTCGACAGCGCCCTGTCCTGTAGGTCCTATGTTTATAAGATAGTTTGCTCCGACACGCCGGCATGCACACAGATGCTCTATTATAGAACACGGCGACTGGTAGTTGAAATCGTTGTATCCGATACCCCAGTGATCGTTAAGTGTATGGCACATCTCTGCGGCAAGATATTTAGGCATTCCCTCTCTGTCCATCGGAGCCGGTCTGCCCTGCTCAAAGGTTACGGAATCAATTTCGGGATTTCCGACCTTGCCTTTTGCGTCAAGTCCCGTATTGTTGACTATGATAGCCTCGGGCTGATACTTGCGTATGGTTGCATACAGGGTATCTTCTTTCCAGTCTGCATCAGGTCTGCTCCAGTTTCCGTCGAACCACAGTCCGCCGATCTTGCCGTAGTTGCGGCAGAGTATTTCAACGCTTTTTCTGAGGTATTCAAGATAACGGTCAAAATCTTCTTCAAAATCTTTGTTGTACCAGTCGAGGGTTGTATGATAAAAGAACGGCACTATTCCGTGTCGGTTGCAGGCGTCGGCAAATTCACGGATAAGATCGCGTCCCGCCGCACTGTGCGGAGCGTCAAAGTCGTTAAGTCCGCAGGTGTCATAGAGAGAAAACCCTTCATGATGGCGCGTCGTAAGTGTTATATACTTGCAGCCTGCGTTTTTTGCGGTCAGAACAAGCTCATCTGCGTCGAAATCTTCAGCTGTGAATGTATCCGCAAGATGCCTGTATTCCTTCATGCTGCGCCCGTGAAGCTTGTATGTCCATTCTCCTGCACCGAGCTGTGAGTACAGTCCCCAGTGGACGAACATACCGAGACCGAGTTTTTCAAAATCTGCAATATACCTTAGTGGCTTCGGAACTGACATTTTTGCGAACCTCTTTTTATTTTATTGTTTATTTATATTCTATCATAAAGCAAATATTTTTTCAAGGAAATTTTTGTAAGACGATATCACAGTGACTAAAAACTTATAATTTGAAGATTGGCTGAAAATAGTATACAAATCCATCGCTGATGATTGCAACGGGTATAGAGTTTATACTTTATTAAACGGAAATGAGCGGTAACTATATTTACAATGCGTAATATCCACACTTATGCGTTAAAATTTATAGATACTCTTCTTGAAGGTATTCTGAGCGGTTATACGCAAAAGATATGTAAATCCGTCAAATTTGAGTCCCCGGAGGGAAAGCGGAGGGAAAATTTACTTTTTATCCTCTTCAATCATATTTTCAAGGGCAAACTCACAGCATTGAACGACTAACTGATTAAATGAGATATCATTAGAAGTTGCAAGCTGTTGCAGCTTTTCTATCAATTCGTCAGGCATACGAATTGTCTTGTTTGAACTTTGCGGTTTCTTGATTTTAAATATACGTTCGTCCATTTTAACACCTCAACTACACTATAAATTATATTGCA
>CALGZV010000222.1 GCA_937934385.1 uncultured Clostridia bacterium
ATTATAGGAAATGAGATAAAGAAAAGAAGCGCGGAACTTCCTTCTCTTTCAAAATACCGCGGCGCGGCGGAACTCGGTGATATTCTCAAAGTGAGAGCGGATAACATTGGTGTTCCCGATCGTATATCAGATACGATTGTGGCAACCGGAATGTCTCTTGTTTCATCCTTTGCTGAATCATCTCAGGAAAATCAGGATTATACTTACGAAGATAATCAGGCATCCGGCAAAGGTTCGGGAAACAGGGCTGCCGGTGTTATCGTAATGGTAATTTTAATTCTTCTTATCGGTGCGGTAGCTGTATTTGCCGTTAAATTTTTACCCGGTATAGTAGGCGGCGATAACCCCGTGAATACCGGTGATACCGGCAGCACATCTGCCGCAGATACGGTTTCCGGTGAACCGCAGACGTCGGGAGTGCCAGCTACGGATTCATCTGCCGTAACCGATCCGGTCACCGATGCGGCTACCGAATCGGTAACTGATGCAGTAACAGTGCCTCCGGAACGTCAGGATCCTCTCCCTGTTCAGAGTGATTACACTTTTGTCCGCGGAACAGACGGAAGTATTACCATAACCAAATACAACGGCAATGATGAGCAGGTGACTATACCTTCAGCTGTTGACGGCGCGCCGGTTCGCGCTATCGGAGAGAGTGCATTCAGAGAAAACAAGACTGTTAAAAAGGTGGTTATCCCCGACGGCGTTCAGTATATCGGAACATATGCTTTTCTCAATTGCAGCGCGCTCGAGGATGTGAGCGTCCCCTCAAGCGTAAAGAGTGTCGGACTTACTGTTCTCGGCGGAACAAAATGGCTTGAGAGCCATACTGAAGAGTTTGTCATTATAGGAGACGGCGTACTGATAAAGATAAACTCTAAAAGCAGAGATATAACCGTTCCAAGCGGAGTTAAATATATTTCGAATGCGTTCTACTATATAGGTACAGTAGAAAATATTACTCTTCCGTCATCGGTATGGGGAATAGGCGAGCTTGCATTTACCGTTTGTATAAAACTGAATACGATAAATATTCCTGCGTCTGTTACTTCAATGCATAATGAGGCTATATATCAATGTGATGTGCTGTCTGCAATCAATGCACCGAGCGGCAGCACCGCTGCAAAATGGTGTACGGAACACGGCTACGGATCTATTTTAAAATCTCAGTGAGAAATTAAAAATATCAAGTTTACTGCAGGTCCGTTTTGCGTCGTAAGGGGCAAAACAGGCCTGCTTGTTTGGAATCGGTAAATAAATTTGATCAGCAGTGTTGAGGATTTTGAATTAACTTTTTATCCGTTTTGGAACTATGATAAAAAAGCTCTGATTCGGAATTAATTTAAAGAACCGTTGCTGATACCGCTGTAAAACAAAATGGAGATTTTTATGACAGATCTGCTTGTTAAGCTGTTTGTAAAAAACAGTGATGATGTAAAAAATTCTGCAGTCAGAACCGCATACGGCAGGCTTGCCGGTATTGTGGGAATCATATGTAATGTACTGCTTTTTGCAGGAAAGCTTGCAGTGGGAACGCTGTCCGGCTCTGTGTCGGTTACCGCAGATGCTTTTAACAACCTTTCTGATGCATCTTCGAGCATCATAAGTCTTATCGGATTTAAGCTTGCCGAAATGCCCGCCGACAGGGAACATCCTTACGGGCACGGACGGTATGAATATATCTCAGGTCTTGTGGTTGCGGCTCTTGTTATGGTTATCGGAGTTGAGCTTTTTAAAACGAGCATTGAGAAGATATTTAATCCTGAGGAAGTCTCATTCAGTATAGTTACAGCGATTGTTCTTGCTGTGTCCGCACTTGTGAAATGCTGGATGATGTTCTTCGGGCGTAAGCTCGGAAAGCGTATAAATTCACAGACGCTTACGGCTACTGCGGCCGATAGCCGAAACGATGTGATCTCGACCTGCGCAGTTCTT
>CALGZV010000223.1 GCA_937934385.1 uncultured Clostridia bacterium
CACACATAAGAAAGTCCGCCGAGATCGGGACGGATCTCAATTTTTTTTGTACCCGGAGCAGTAACGTTTACTCCGAGAACTGTATGCATAAGAAACGGAACAGGTCCCGACGCCCATCCGTGGCAGAAGCTATGGCGGAATCCGAGATAGCAATATCCGCCGAAATCGCCGTGAATATCACGTTTTCCTTCGGGTACAGGCTCGTCTATACGCGATGCATTCTCCATCCAGTCTATATTGAAATCTTCCCAGAAAGTCGTTGCACCGAGTGACAGCATTCCGCCCCAATACTGCTTCATCGCATCAAGCGCTCCCGATGTATTTCCCGCAAGAGCCATCGCACGGAGAGTATAGTATCCGAGAAAAGTAGAAAATCCCTTCGCTCCGCCTCTGGAAATAACTTCACGGTCTATATCACGTGCATCGGCGAGTCCTGCGCATACCATAAGCGACGCAGCTTGCTTCGAATTACCATGCGCAGGATGATGAGATTTCAGCTTTTCAGCAGCCAATCTGCAATTTGCCGCAAGATCATTCTCGCCGAGAACGCCGCAAAGCAGCACACCGCGCTCCATAGCCATCAGCATCATACTCTGAAGCCCTGCATGCTTTGCCTCCTCATTATCCGAGTTCGGCCAATCTATAAAGCGGCTTTCCGGAAGCTTTTCAGATCCGTCATCACCGACAAGACCGCACAAAAGTTCAAGAAGAGCGGTCAGATACTCACGCTGCTGTGCAAGATATCCGGAATCACCAAAGCTCATATACCAATCATGCTGAAGAAGCACCCACCAAAGAGAATAAGATGAAATTCCGTTCATCCATGTGCCGATCGGCGTCTCATCACGAACGATATCCATAGATTTCGGTACAACATCACAATGCCCGAATACCGATGCAATCGTCATTACCTCAGTCTGCATATCGCCGATCCATACAAGACGGTCGCGCTTTACGCCGTCCCAAAGATATTCCTGCATATTGAGATGCGCCGTATAGGCCGCCGTCTGCCATATCTCATTGACAAGCTCATCATCACACTCAAAGCTTCCGCGGTAAGAAAGATCGCGGTATGTAAATACCGCCTGTACAGCTTTAAGCGATACGCTCGCACATTCGTCCGTAAGCTCGATACAGATAAAGCGGAAACCGCTCTCGTTGGTCTCATTAGCGCTTAAAAATCCGACATTCATGACAATATCACGGTTAGCATGATCGCAGGTTGCATTCTTCACTCCGAGCGGAGTCATTGCCTCAGACACAGACTCACCGAAGCGGACGCGGAGATTTACTCTTCCGCCGTCGGCGTTTATACCGAATACCATTATGCGCGCCGACCCGCATATTTCCGTACCGTAGTCGAGAACAACACATGCTTTTTCAGAGCTTTCCGGCTTATTTGTAAGCGTGCAGAGGTCGCTGCCCCCGCCGAGAGTTATCTGACACGGCTTTTCGCCGATAAGCCGATCTGCTCCGCTGACCTCTCCGTGCGTATATACTATGCGTGTCGGAGAAAGATAACGCCGCGTACGCGGATCTGTCGCATATCCGGCAAGCGCCGGATTTATGTCGGTAATTTTTTTCATGGTCTTTTCCTTTTCATATTAATTTATTTTTAGGTATAAATTTAATTGACAGCAAAAACGCTCCCGCGCGGAATGGAGGATCTCCTGACCGCCGGGAGCGAAATATTTACCAGCCGAGAGATCTCAGATAATCTCTGCTCTGTTTTGCCGCTTCGATCTCATCCAGCTCATTCGGATCATCCTGTTCGACAACAACATATCTGACATAGCAGTTAACTGACTCGTCAAGTATTGCAGGAATATCCTGTATACCCTGGCCGAGCGGGCAATCTCTGGTTCCGCTTTGAGTTCCGTCGCCGCTATCAGCTCCGGTATAGTCCTTCAGATGAATAACCGGAACCTGACCGTAATATTTTTTCAGATACTCGGTCGGTTCTTCACCGACTGCTTTAACAAATCCGGTATCAAGCTCAGGACGTAGATATTCCCACGGAAGACGCTCGAACATGTAGTCAAGACCGTATGTTCCGTCAGGCATTTTATTGAATTCAAAATCATGGTTATGATAAAGAAGCTCTATTCCCTGCTCTCCGCAGTGCTGACCTATCTGTGCGATCTGCTTCAGAACAGCGTCGTAGTCCTCAGCGATACCGGGACGCATATCTTCCGGAACATTTGGAAGAACGATATATCTAACACCTATTCTCTTGTACACCGAGATCGTCTGTTCAGGCTCCCGGATAAGATCATCGACAGGAACATGCGCGGCTATCGCTTTAACACCTGCGGCGCGGAGCGCTGTGCGTATATCTCTCGGAGTAAGTCCGTAAAGACCTGCAAGCTCCACAAGATCGTAGCCTATTTCCTTTACTTTCTTAAGCGTTCCGGCAAAATCCTCCGAAGCGTGCTGCTTTACAGTCCAGAGCTGAAGTGCAACAGGAAGTGACATAACAATTCACCATACCTTTCGTGAAAATCGGAATATAAATATTTTTAAAGTTAATTGGTTTATCTGCAGATCAGTCTATCGGTTTGCGAAACGGACGGCGGGGGCGATCCTCACGTGAAGTGTTCCCTGAACCCGGAAGCGCGTCTCTGCGCGAAAGATTGAGTCTGCCTTTTTCATCTGTGCCGAGACACTTTACAGTCATAGTATCTCCGACCTCACATACATCCTCAACCTTTTCAACACGGCGGTTGTCAAGCTTTGAAATGTGTACAAGTCCTTCCTTGCCGGGAGCGATCTCAACAAAAGCCCCGATCGGAATTATACGTGTGACCGTACCTGTATATATCTCGCCTGCCTCAGGCTCGAATATAATGCCCTTGATAATATTCTGTGCCTGAACAGCGCTGTCTCTGTCGACCGCTGCAATAAATACAGAACCGTCGTCCTCGATATCGATCTTAGCGCCTGTATCGGCAACGATCTTCTGAATGACCTTTCCGCCGGTACCGATAACATCACGTATCTTATCTGCGGGAATCGTCATAGAGATCATCTTCGGTGCATATTTCGAAACATCGGCACGCGGCGCTTCGATAGCCTTAAGAAGAATATCGTCAATTATATAATCACGCGCTTTATGCGTTGTAGCAAGCGCTTCTTTTATGATTTCGGGTGTA
>CALGZV010000224.1 GCA_937934385.1 uncultured Clostridia bacterium
ACCTCTACCGCCTTATAATCTTCCGGCTTACCATACGCATCACTGTTCACCCAGTAATGACCATGTGCGATCTTTTCAAGCTTTTCAAGCTCAGAGTCTTTAAGCTTTTTGATCTCTTCCTGAAGATCTGTGTTTTCCTTTATCTTGCGGTTTAGCGTTTCAGATTTATGTTCGAGCCCTTCTATCTTTTTATCGAGAGATTCTTCTTTAGAGACAAGACGTCTCTCAAGCTGTGTAAGCTCGTTGCGTCTGTCTTTCATTTCCTTTTCGTTTTCATTTTTTGACCGTATGATCTCCTCTTTTGCTTCAAGCAAAAGTTCCTTTTTCTTTGTTTCTGCCTGCCTGATTCCCTCATCAACAATCTTTTTTGCCTGAATCTCGGCAGAACCGATCTCACGTTCTGCTACCTTTTTACGGTATGTAATACCGAAAAATATACCTATAAATATACCTACGGCGAATGCCGCGACACCTATACAAACAATAAAAAACGGATTCATAAAGCACCTCCTTGAATTTTTAAGCATTAGTTAAATTTAGTTAAACTTACAAACTTGCCATAAAGATAAATTGATCCGCAATAATGGCATCTGCGGATCTGTTAGCTTCCATAGATAACCGCCTGCCGAAAAGCTTACTGCGAAAGGCATCTATAAAAAACAAAAAACGCCGCAATAAAAAGACATGCGTCATGATATGACGTGATTCTTTTACGCGCCGCTGATAAACGGTAAAAATATAGATGATTATATTTCGGTCAAGCAAATATGTCCGCTAACGTACACATTTTTATTGTATTAACCTTTCTGTATATAACGTCAATATAAAAGATAAGGTCTCCGGAATCTATTTGTAAAACAAAGCCGATATACGGCAAAAATTAAAATATTATATTCCGGGAAGCGCGGGCTGCTCGGATTGTATCCGCAGCATTGTGAGCCATTCTGTTTAATAATAGTAATAATAAAGGCATCGAGCCCGAAGCTGTTTATTTAAAAAATCAGTATACATATATGCATTTTGTGCTGTTCGGAGAACGCTGTCCGTCAGAAAAGCATGTCCGATATTGCAAAAACCGCTTTGCGGAATTGCATTCGATATAAAATCTATATAAAAATCAACTGCAAAATACATTATTTACAGCAGTACTCATACAAGAAATTGTAAATATGTATTGCAAGCATCATACCATTTAATATTGTAATACAAATAGGGCTGCTTGTCAAGTAGTATTTTTGAGTAAAAATAACATATTAAAATATTTTTTATAGAAAAAACGGAAATCCGTATTTAATAATAAAGATTTTCTAAAATAACAACTTCCGATGCCGTGTATACGAAATGGCATCACGGCATAGGAAGTTGTTTAGAAAAGTGAGGCAACCCTGTATACAATTACCGACATAATAAATGCAGTCAGTAATTGAGCTGCTGAAATAAATAGGCTGAACAGAACAGAACCCGACTCTTTTCGGATTGCCGATAAAGCCGCGGCGCACGGTGTATATAAAAGAACAAATACCATAAGTGCCGCAGCTGAAGCGGCGGTCATACCGTCGGCGGAAAGCGCTGCTGAAAGTTCTGATACGCCCGAGCAGCCATATGCAATATATAAAGAGGATATTATAGATTCCTTGGACATTATTCCGCATATCAGAGCAAGTGCTATTCCCGCTTTTTCGAGTCCTGCGGGAGCGAGAAGAACAGATACATATTTTCCGATAATTTCCGCAAAACTCATACCTCCTGTTTGTGCTGTGTATCCTCCGGGACCGAAATTTACGGCAATCCACATAATGACCGAGGCGGCAAATATTACAGTTGATGCTTTATGTATAAATTCTCCGACTTTTTCAGAGGAATACAGCAGGGCATTTTTCAGGGAAGGGACACGGTAGTCGGGGAGTTCGGTAAAAAGCAATGAGCTCTCGGGCGATCTGATTCCGCGGCTTATCTTTGCTGATATTGCTGCCGCAATTATGCCGAGAATGTATATAAGTATAACAGCAATCGAGACTTTTTTAGGAAAAAATATTCCGCCTATAAGAAGATATACCGGAAGTCTTGCACCGCAGCTTATAAACGGAACCGCCGCCATGACGCGCAAACGGTCGCGTCTGCTTTTCAGGGTACGTGTACTCAGTACTGCGGTGACCGTACATCCAAAACCGAGCAGCATCGGAATAGCAGCTTTTCCGGAAAGTCCTGCCCGCCAAAAAAATCCGTCGGTTATAAATGCAATCCTTGCCATGTATCCGCAGTCTTCGAGTAGTCCGATGAAGAAAAATAAAACAGCGATTTGAGGAAGAAATGATATAACACCGAGTATGCCTGGTATTATACCGTCGCCGATAAGCGAGGTTACCCATTCGGGAAGCCATTCTATGTTTTGCACCAGTGTATATAATGAAAGAGAAACGGTTCCGAGAAGCTTTTCGGAAAGACGTGCAGCTGCTCCTCCGATAATAAAAGTGATTGTTCCTGCGGTCAGCATAACCGAGACGAATATCAAGAAGGAAAAACGTC
>CALGZV010000225.1 GCA_937934385.1 uncultured Clostridia bacterium
GGAGGAGAACATCTTGTAACATTAGCGGCAGTACGTGCGGTATTTCATGAATATCCGGATCTTCATATCATTCATTTTGATGCACATGCAGATTTAAGAGACGATTACCTGGGAACAAAATTAAGTCATGCCTGTGTACTGCGAAGATGTCATGAGCTTTTGGGCGATAACCGCATTCATCAGTTCTGCATCAGAAGCGGTGAGCGAGAAGAATTTCAGTTTGCCGCGCAGCATACCGATTTTCATCCGTTTACTTTTGATGGTCTGAAAGAGACAGTCCAGGAACTGAAAGAAAAAAAGATCCCGGTATATTTTACAATAGATCTCGACTGCCTCGATCCGTCCGCATTCCCCGGAACAGGAACTCCCGAAGCAGGAGGAATAAGCTTCACAGAACTGCTCCGCGCCATTATCGAAGTCTGCAAAATCGATGTTGTCGGCGCAGATATCAATGAGCTTGCTCCGATGCTTGATACAAGCGGCGTTTCTACCGCAGCGGCATGCAAGGTACTCAGAGAACTGATCCTTGCATTAAATAAATAAGTTACCGGATAAAGGAGATAAAATAATGAGCAAGGTTTTAGTTATAGGATGCGGCGGCGTCGCCTCGGTTGCTATAAGAAAATGCTGTCAGGTAAGCGAAGTTTTTTCAGAGCTTTGCATAGCCAGCAGAACAAAAGCGAAGTGTGACAGATTAGCAGACTCTCTTAAGGGAAAAACAGCGACAAAAATAACAACAGCACAGGTCGATGCAGACAGCGTACAGCAGCTGACAGATCTGATAAATTCATATAAGCCAGATCTTGTTATGAACATTGCACTTCCCTATCAGGATCTTACAATTATGGACGCATGTCTTGCATGCGGAGTAAACTATATGGATACTGCAAACTATGAACCGGAAGATACCGACGATCCGAAATGGCGCGCGATCTATGAAAAGCGGTGTAAGGAACAGGGATTTTCGGCTTATTTTGACTACAGCTGGCAATGGGCATACCGTGAAAAGTTTGAAAAGGCAGGTCTGACCGCCCTTCTCGGCTGCGGATTTGATCCCGGAGTCACTCAGGCTTACTGTGCTTATGCGAAAAAACATGAATTTGATACTATCGATACTATCGACATTCTGGACTGTAACGGGGGCGATCACGGATATCCCTTTGCCACAAACTTCAATCCGGAAGTAAATCTGCGCGAGGTTTCGGCGCCCGGAAGCTACTGGGAAAACGGACACTGGGTGGAGATTCCCGCAATGAGTATCAAGCGCGAATATACATTTGACTCGGTCGGAGAAAAAGATATGTATCTTTTGCATCACGAAGAAATAGAATCCCTGGCTCTTAATATTCCGGAGGTCCGGAGAATACGTTTCTTTATGACTTTCGGGCAGAGCTATCTTACTCATATGAAATGTCTTGAAAATGTCGGCATGCTCTCCACGACGCCCGTAAACTACGAAGGAAAAGAAATCGTTCCGATCAAATTCCTGAAAGAACTGCTTCCCGATCCGGCAAGTCTCGGTCCGCGCACGCACGGCAAGACAAATATCGGATGTATTTTCACCGGAAAGAAAAACGGAGAGGATAAAGCTTATTATATTTACAATGTATGCGATCATCAGGAATGTTACCGCGAAGTGGAGAGTCAGGCTATCAGCTATACAACAGGCGTACCTGCCATGTGCGGAGCATTAATGCTTCTCACGGGAAAGTGGAACAGGATGGGCGTACACACCGTTGAAGAATTTGATCCCGATCCTTTTCTTGACGCACTCGATAAATACGGTCTACCGCGGAGAGAAAACCGTACTCCGGTATTGGTGGACTGATGGCTGCAGCAGATAAAAGACCGGCATTTGAGGCACTCGGCGGAAAAACACCGGAGGATCTGTTTTCGGAGCTTCCCACTCCGTGCTATATTATAGATGAAGCGCAGCTTCATAAAAACGGAAGGATTCTTGCGTCTGTTGCTGAAAATACAGGCTGCAAAATACTGCTTGCACAAAAGGCTTTCTCAAACTATGACTTTTACCCTCTTTTGTCCGGTTATCTTGCGGGAACAGAAGCAAGCGGTCTTTTTGAAGCGCGGCTCGGCGCGGAAAAAATGCCAGGAAAAGAAGTTCATGTATTCTGCGCGGCATATACAGAAAGCAACTTTGATTCAATTCTTGATTATGCCGATCATATAGTGTTCAATTCTCCGGGACAGCTGAAAAGCTTCGGACCCAGAGCAAAAAAATGCAAAAAAAGCATAGGTCTCAGAATCAATCCCGAATGTTCAACCCAAGAGGGCCATGAGATATATGATCCGTGTTCAGCAGGAAGCAGACTCGGTACCACACGTAAGCAATGGGAGCTTCAAATGACTGATGAAGCGGCGTCCATGCTCGACGGACTACACTTTCATACACTTTGCGAGCAGGATGCCGATGCACTGGAGACAACGCTTAAAGCGGCCGAAGAAAAATTCGGCGATATTCTTCCGAAAATGAAATGGCTCAATATGGGCGGCGGTCATCATATTACGCGCGGCGGATATGATATACAGACGCTCGAAAAATGCATCATCGGCGCAAAGCAGAAGTGGAATACCGATATTTACCTCGAACCGGGAGAGGCATGCGCTCTGAACGCAGGATATCTTGCATGCCGCGTTCTTGATATTGTACAAAACGGAAAATTCCGCATTGCTGTACTCGATACAAGCGCTGCATGCCATATGCCCGACGTTATAGAAATGCCGTATATGCCTCCGTTATACGGAGCAGAGAAAGGAAATATCTCCCGACACGTTTACCGTCTCGGCGGACCTACCTGTCTTGCAGGAGATATAATCGGAGATTACAGCCTTGACCACGAGCTTAAAACCGGAGATCTTCTGCTGTTTGGCGATATGGCTATCTACTCAACCTGCAAAACCAATACTTTTAACGGAATGCCTTTGCCGAATATATGGAAAAGGAATGTATACGGACAGCTTGAAAGGCTGACAGATTTCGGATACAATGATTTTAAAATGCGATTAGGCAAAATCTGATTATACAAAATTTAATCTCTATATTCTGTGCTGTTTTGCGCTTTGCGCTCAGCCAGCCATAAGGCGTTAAAACGAAAACGGAGGTCCCTGCTTTACAAGCATACCTCCGTTTTATTGTGAAGCAAAAAAGTCCGTGGTACCCGCCCGCAAGCTTTGATTGCGCCCGGCGGGTCGGGTTCTTATTTTTAATACTCACATCTTCAAATCAGCGTCAGGACGTTTCATATCTGAAGGCTCTCCGTTTGCCATCTCGAACGGCACTCCGTGTCCCGGCATCTTTCCGTCCGGCTGCGTTCCGTGTCCCGAAATCCCTGCGTCGGACTTATCATCATAGGCAGACGACGGTTCGGCTGATGAATCATCTGTAATATAGCGTTTAGCCTGAGTTGAGAACAGCTCGTAATAATGTCCGCCGAGCGCCATAAGCTCGCTGTGATTTCCCTGCTCGATTATTCTGCCGTTCTCCAGAACAACTATTTTATTTGCTACCGTTGCGCTTGACAGTCTGTGCGACACGAATATCGTTGTCTTATCGTGGCGCAGCGAATCAAACTGATTGTATATCTCCTGCTCTGCAATAGCGTCGAGCGATGCGGTCGGTTCGTCGAGTATAACAATATCCGATTCACGGTAAAACGCACGCGCGATAGACAGCTTCTGCCACTGTCCTATCGACGGTTCAACGCCGTCGCGCTCGAAATATCTCATAAGCGGAGTGTCATATCCGTGCGGAAGTCCGTCAATAAATGCGTCGGCACTGCTCTGCTCCGCCGCCCTTTCGATAAGCTCCTGTTCCGCCTCGCGATCTATCTGCCCGAAAGCTATATTCTCCGAAACATTAACCGCGTATTTACCGAAATCCTGAAATATGATTCCGTATATCCTGTAAAGATCCTCGGTATCATATTCACGTATATCGCGGCCGTCCAAAAGTACGGTTCCCTCTGTCGGATCATAAAGACGGGTAAGCAGCTTGATAAGCGTCGTTTTACCTGCGCCGTTAAGTCCGACAAGAACCACCGTATCTCCGGGTTCGATAACAAGGCTGATATTCTTTATGACGTCATACGATGCGTTCGGATAGCGGAACGAAACGTTTCTCAGCTCTATCCTGTGTCCTGTACCGTGAGTTACCTTTGCAGGCTCGGCAATGCTCGGAATGACCGTGACTTTTTCATTCATAAACGATATCATATTGTCGATGAACAATGTTCCCTCATAAACCGACGCTGTGGTGGTGATAAGCGTAGCGATTCCGCTTGATATCGACATCAGCGCGCCTGTGAAAAGCGAATAATCACCAACCTGATATTTCCCGTTGCACACGCCGGAGGCAATGAACAGAAACAGACCGCAGTTTACGGCAGTATTTACAAGCGTTATAAGTATATGAAGCATTCCTTCATTGACGAAAAGTTTCTTCAGTCCTGCAAAATATCCGGAAAACACCTTTTTATAGCGACCTATGAAAGTATCGGAAAGTCCGAAAATACGAAGCTCTTTCGCCATATCTTTATCTGTAAGCAGAGACGAATAATAACTCATCTGACGGCGGTCCTTAGAACGGTGACGCATATACATGAAGTTTTTGCGCCTGTATGTAAAATTGATAACCGCCGACGGAATACTCAGCAAGGTAATAATTATCGGGGCAAACGGACTGACCGCCCAAAGTACGGCAATAAACGAAACTATACTTATAAGAGTACTTACGATCGTAAAATTCGAATTGAGTATCTGAATCGGTCTGTGACCAGCCTCACGGCTCGCATTTTCAAGCTTTTCGTAAAAATCGGGACGGTCAAAGCTCGCTATGTCAACGCTCTTTGCCTTCTCCATTATCTTGACATTGACATTGTTTACTACAAGCTCACCTGCAATATTGGTCACTATACCGTTGATTCTGCCCGCGATAGCATTGACAAATGTTATCACAAAAGAAAGGACGAGCCACAGAGTAACGGACGGAAACAGGTTCTCACCGGCCCTTGTAAACGCATTGTAGGCATCGGCAAGCGAGTTCAGCAGTTCGGCACCGACATATGCGCTGACTATCGGCATTACACCGTTAAATATCGCCATAAATACCATTACGAAAAGTATCCACGGACGGGTATCCCACACTATACCGAAAATATAAAACAAACGCGAAAAAAACTTTCCGATAAGTCTTTTAAGATAAGACGGCACCTCGCCGAGAGATTTCGGCTTCTGTTCTCTCAGCTTATCTATAGCGTCATTATTAAGCGGCGGAGGTCCTCCGAACATAACATCACTCCTCTATTTCTATGAACTGTTTTAAATATTGCTCTTTTATTCTACCATAAATGCGTTAAATACACAAGAAAACATTTTGTTAACTAATTAACTTTTTTATTAAATTCTATACTGCCCTTCGCCTTACGCGGCAGAGCCGCATTCATCCTTCCTGATATGTACCTTAATGTTCAGAAATATTTCTATCATTATTCACACATAAAAAGTGCGGGCTGCACCCAAATACCGCAGGATATCTGAAATACAGTCCGCATTTTTTATACATGCCATCTCCGTGCCATCATATATGCAAGACGCTCAAGCTCTTTATGCGTCTGAGGATAATCGGGCATAAAATTCTTTACGTGTCTCCAGAATCGGTCTCCGTGATTAGCATCTGCAATATGGCACAGCTCATGCACAATGACAGAATCTACAGCGCGCGGCGATGCAAGCATAACTCTCCACGAATAGCTTATACGTATCTCACCGTGCTTACGGTCGTGAGTACAGCTTCCCCACTGTTTTTTTGCACCGTTTATCCTTACCGAAGGACACTCGGTTCCGAGCTGACCCGCGATCTCACGGGTACGGCCGGGCAGATACCGACGCGCGGCAGCGGCATATATACCTGCAAGCGCACGCTCAACTTCTACAGGTTCAAACCCTTTCCTGATATAAAATCCCCGTTCAAACCGACCGCATCCGCATTCCGCGATCAACAGCTCGGGATCAATACCTTTACCGCCGTCATTCTGCTTAGCTTCGTCACAGTACTCCGCACCGTGAATATCGCTCTCATCGCCGTAATTATTTTTTCTGTTTACACCAGAATCACTGCCGCAGGAATCGGAAGCTGATTCCGCATCGCTTTCCGCAAAAACGGTATACTCTTTGCCGAGCATCGGAACAGTCGTGCCGTAATCAATCGTATAATAGCTCTTTGCCTCGACAAATTTACCGTATTCTGCAAGCTTGCGCTCGATAAGCGCCCTGTTCTGCTCGACGATACGGTCTGCGATCTCCTTGGAAAAGCCTACCGGAACGCGCACCTCCAGCTCTCCGTTTTTATCTATGCCGATCCTGCCGACCGCACCAGACGCATTGCCGCCCGGAACGGGCTGGACGAACGGCGCGCCATGCACCGGGCGCAGAAAATCGACCGGATGCGCAAGCACATAAATAAAGCTTAACATTCATTAAGCATGAACTATCAATTCAAACAAATCAAAAACGTTCCCGGCAGCAAAACTGACGGGAACGCATATCCGGCAGTGCAGCCGAAACGTTATACAAATTCAATAAGGCGCAAATCGCCGCCTTTTAACATTTCAACGGCGGAGGAGCTGTCCGCCGCTGAAAAAAGCGAGTGAGATCCGCCGCCATGTAGGCGGCGGATCTGTTCTGCACTTATTGTGGAAACACAACAATGTTCCGGGGGTACCCGCCCGCAATCTATGATTGCGATGGCGGGTCGGGTTCTTATTTATTTTGCGTCAATCAGGCGCTTTTCAAGCGCATTAAGCTCATCATAAAGCTCAGCGGGAACTCTGTCGCCGACTGTAGCATAGAACTCGCGGATATTCTTGATATCGTCAAGCCACGAATCAACATCGATATCGAGAAGCTCACGAATCGTATCAACAGTAACACCTTTAAGGCCTGTAATATCGATATCCTCAGCCTTCGGAACAAATCCGATAGGAGTCATAACAGCGTCTGCCTTATCCTCGCAGCGGGCAAGAATCCACATAAGAACGCGCATATTGTCTCCGAATCCGGGCCATATGAAGTGTCCCTCGTCATCGGTACGGAACCAGTTGACGTGGAAGATCTTCGGAGGATTAGGGATACGCTTGCCCATGTCAAGCCAGTGTGCAAAGTAATCACCCATGTCATATCCGACAAAGGGACGCATTGCCATAGGATCGCGGCGTACTACACCGACAGCGCCTGCTGCTGCTGCAGTTGTCTCGGAAGCCATAATAGATCCGACGAAAGTACCGTTCTGCCAGCTTGTTGACTGATATACCAGCGGAGCAGTCTTTGCGCGGCGTCCGCCGAATACGATAGCAGAGATCGGAACGCCTGCGGGATCGTTGAAATGCTCGGAAACGCAGGGGCAGTTGATAGCCATAGAGGTAAAGCGGGAGTTCGGATGAGCGCCGCATGTGGACTTATCCTTCTTGTCATACTTGGTGTAATCCCACTTATTGCCCTTCCAGTCGACCGCATTCTTAGGCGGATTGTCGTTGAGACCTTCCCACCATACGGTATCATTGTCTTTATTCAACGCCACATTAGTAAAGATGGTACCCTGACGGGTAGAAGCCAGCGCATTGGGATTGGACTTGGCATTGGTGCCGGGAGCAACGCCAAAGAAAATCTTCAATTGACCCTGGGATTTCCACTCCTGCACC
>CALGZV010000226.1 GCA_937934385.1 uncultured Clostridia bacterium
TTATCCTTGACACAGACTCCTCCGTCGGAAAGAAGCGTTTCAACTTCAAACCGCTCGGTAGAAACTACAGAAGCCTCTCCTCCGATAACGTGCGTTCCGTCTCCGTCCTTCTGCTTAAAGTGATATACGGCATATCCGAGCGGAGGTATTTCACCGACAAATGCAACACGGGTACGGAAACCGGGTATCGTTGATCTTTCACGGATTATCTGACAAGGAACTTCGTTTCCGTCTTTATCGGTAACTTCAATAGCACCTTTATAAAGGTCATACTCCCACGCCCACTGAAGCTCAGCTTCAAGCTCACCGTGATACGGTTCAAGATTGAAATTGAAGTATATATAGTTCCAGAATCCGTCTCCGGTAGTAACTCTTCTTGTAATTTTCTGCATGCTGAAATTCATTATTTCAGAAGCGTTCTGAAGCGCCCTTCCGTGAAGATCGCGTGCATCACGGTAAGCCTGAATTATGCTTGCTCCGCCGAGTATATCATGGAACTGATTGTACATAACATCACGCCATACAGAGCGAAGTTCGTCAAGCGGATATTTCTCACCAAGACTGCATGCCATAATCGCCGCACGTTCTGCGGCAAGCGCAGTATATTCCGCACGCCTGTTATCGGATTTTATCCAAGAATAGTTTGAAAATACTCCGCAATCGCGTGTATTTATTCCGCCGGTTACTTCGGGAAGTTCCCTGCCGTTTGCATCTGCCGCAGATCCGGGAACATTTTTATATTTAGCACGCTGAACATTAAAGAATTTATCAAGAGATGAAAAACAAACGGCACGGCCTTTCTTCATCTCACCGTTAAGAGCTGAAAGAATCGCCTTTGTAGGCGCACCTCCGTGATTTGTAATACCGTAAACAATCATTCTGTCAGTATCTGCGGTCTCTGTTTCCCCTATATATTTATCAAGGGACTTAAGAATTTCTTCGGGCGTATGCTGATAAAGATCTGCCGCACGGTAAGCCATTACCGAACTTCCGTCGGGAGACGTCCAAAGAAACAGACTGTCAGGAAGCTCTACATGATACGATTCAGGACGCGAAAAAACATAGCTGTCTATACCGCAGCCGCGCATGATCTGCGGAAGCATATCACTGTGTCCGAAGCTATCGATATTAAACATTACATTAGAGCGCTTTCCGAATTTTTCCTCGATATAGCGCTGACCGTAAAGTCCCTGGCGTACATAGCTTTCTCCGAGTGCAAGACCGCAGTCAGGCTGAAGCCACCATCCCTCAGACATGTCCCATCTTCCCTCAAGCGCGCGTTCGCGTATTTCCGCGAAAAGTTCCGGATCTACCTTTTCTATCATCTCAAACACTGCAGGCGTACAAAACGAGTATGTATATTCGGGATATTCGTTCATTCTGTCAAGCACGCTGCGGAAGGTCGAGCGAATGCTTGCAAGTGCCTCATCCCATGTCCAAAGCCATACAGGATCAAAATGTGTATTTCCTATACAGTATACAAGTGATTTTTCTTTGTTATCCATTTCCGTAATCAAAAGCCTTTCATAATCATTTGCAAATATTTCATAACCGGTGTTCCGCCGATTCATTTTATATATTTATCTTATTTTAATATCAAATCTTTCACTGCATTTCGGACAGCGAACCGTATGCTCTCCCGCAGTTTTCGGAAGTCTGAGTACCGCTCCGCATTTAGGGCACTTTTTATACACATGAGTCTTTCTGTCGCGGAATTTGTCTTTACCCAATGAGAAAGCGCCTCTTACCTTTTTACTTATTGAAAGATATTTTTCGTTTTCCTTACGTCTTGAAGCTGAATTTTTTGAAACGAGTCTGAAAATTGCATATATAAAAATCAAAAGCTCAACAAGATCAATAAAACGACTTCTTGCAAACGCATTTAAAACAATAAGCACAAGCTCTGCGATCATCAAAAATCTGAACAAACCGTCCGCGCCGTATCTTCCGTTCATAAAAACGCTTATCTTATAATTCAGTTTATTGAAAAAACCTTTCATGCGATACCTCCGGAATACATTATCCATAATATAACAATAAACTTATTTTAAATATAAGAGACTCACCGCCGCTTTTAAACAACAGTGAGCCTCCTTTTGATTCAGATCATTTCTTATCTGTGTCACTTAACTTCTTATTTTTCCGTTGCAGAATCGTTTATAAGATCAATAACAAGATTATTGATAATAATACGCTTTACTGCATCCTTACCTAAAGCTTTTTGCATCTCTTTTGCAGATTCATATCCATACGTCGAATGAAGCTCTTCGATTTTTTCGTCGTATGTCGCATCATCTACGGTGATATTCTCTTTCTCGGCGATTGAAAGAGCAATAAGCTCATTCTCCACATCATTTACCGCCGCATCTGCAGACTGCTTATATATAGCGCTCTGAGATGTTCCGAACATAGAATATATACTTTCAATCGTAGTTCCCATGGAATTTGCATAGGACTGATACATATTTGTATAATAATCTATATAATTCTCATAGTATACCTTAACGTTATTCTCCGGATATGAGATAAACTTTGTGTCCGATTTTACTTTATCCCAAAGAAGATTTTTTCTGATATTTTCTGTTGATTTTTCAGTAAAATCAGCAAGAGAACTGTACGTGTCACCGTATTTTTCTGCAATAAAAGCGTCGTTTATCTCGGGAACATTGCGCTCGGATACTTTCTTTACTGTT
>CALGZV010000227.1 GCA_937934385.1 uncultured Clostridia bacterium
TGTTTTCAGTTCATTTACGAGCGGACACATCTTAATAGCTTCCGGACGTGTTCCGAATACAAGCATTATTTTTTTCATGAAACGGTTCCTTTCATATGAGCAGAGTATTTTTCCGGTGCTGATATCATGTTTCCGTTTAAATTTTGTATTACAAGTATATCACTATATGTATTTTTTGTCAAGACAGGTCACGTTTTGCTTACGATTCTGTTATTCCATCAAATTAATATTCGTCTTTTATTCTTTGTATTCTTACATGTATTTTCATTAAACCTACATACAATTTGTATATGTAAATACATTCTTGTATACAAACATCAGATATTATCTGTATAAATCTTTATACTGCGGTTAAAAATATATCCGAAGAAAACATAAACTGCGGGACTAAAACTCTGAAAGGAAACAAAAATCAGTATGCAAAAAGGATATATCGAATTCGAAAATCCGCCTTTTATAATATCAGCAGCGTCGGTAGTCGGAAAGCATGAGTACGACGGTCCGCTCGGGGAGAAATTTGATCTTCACGATCCGGACGGAACGTTCGGTCAGAAATCATGGGAACAGGCAGAGGCGGAAATGCAGCGCTCTGCAATCGGAATGGCTCTTGCAAAAGCACACATTGATCAGTCGGAGGTCGACGCACTGTTTTCCGGAGACCTTATAAATCAGTGTATATGCTCGGCACAGGGAACACTCTGCTTTGACATTCCGTATTTCGGACTTTACGGTGCATGCTCTACTGCGGCAGAAGCACTCATACTTTCATCAATGCTTATTGCAGAGGGAATATACAATACCGCCGTCGCCGCGGCGTCGTCACATAACAGTACCGCAGAGAGGCAGTTCCGATTCCCTCTGGAATACGGAGGTCAGCGCACGCCCACGTCACAGTGGACGGTAACCGGTGCAGGCGCGTTTGTTGTGTCGTCAAACACATCCATTACCGGAGATGCCGATTCAGGAATAATTTATCCTAAAATAAAAGGAGTTATGCCCGGCCGCTCTGTAGAGCGCGGTATCTGCGACGCCAACAATATGGGCGCAGCAATGGCTCCTGCCGCTATCGACACTCTTGTCCGCTATTTCAAACAAACGTCCACATCTCCGCAGGACTACGATCTGATAGCTACCGGAGATCTCGGAAAAGAGGGACATTCGATCGTCAGAGAGCTTATGGCAGAAGAAGGCTACGACATGGGCGCAGGATACACAGACTGCGGACTTATGATATATGACATAGACAGGCAGGACATGCATTCCGGAGCATCGGGCTGCGGATGCTCGGCAGCCGTACTTGCAGCAGAACTTTTGGAACGTATAAAGCGCGGAGAGCTTCACGATATTCTAATTATAGGAACCGGAGCGCTCATGAATCCTATGAGCGTCGGTCAGGGACAATCCATACCGGGAATTGCTCATCTTGTCCGTATACAGGGATAAATTTTATACTGAATTATCATACAATATTAAATTACCTGTGCGGTATCATATCGGTTTAAATAACATTAAACCGCCTGCAAAGCTGAAAATTTTCTGCTTTCTTTTTAAATAAAAAGCTCACAAAAGAAGATAGTCAAAAGTACGTATCAAAGAAAGGAATAAAAATGATCTATTTATGGGCATTTATTATCGGAGGTATTCTGTGCGTTATAGCACAGCTTCTGATAGACTATACAAAAATGACGCCTGCACGCATACTCGTACTATACGTATGTCTCGGAGTCGTGCTTACAGCATTCGGAGTATATCAGCCGCTTGTAGACCTCGCAGGCTGCGGCGCAACAATTCCGCTGACCGGCTTCGGATATTCGCTTGCAAAAGGCGTTCAGAAGGCGGTCGAGCAAAAAGGCCTTATCGGTGCGATAACAGGAGGACTGAGCGGAACAGCCGGAGGAATAACGGTCGCTATGCTCTGCGGACTTATCGCAGGTGCGGTATTCAAGGAAAAGCAAAAATAAAATTCAGATATTTTGTAAAAGCAGATAAATTATACATTTTTTCTGAATCACCATAATCAGTAAAAATGTCAATACAAAAACACCGCCTGTCAGCGCGCCTGCAATCGGCTGCACTCAGCGGCGTTTAAATATAGAGAAAGCAAGCGGGAAATCTTTAGTATAAAGATTTCCCGCTTGCTTTTGATTTGTTTTACTTAACCACGCAATATGATTCAGTTTACGCCTTTGAAGCTCCGCAGCAAATATTCCGAGGTGGTTCCAAAGCTTATGTCTTTGCACCGATTCAGGTATTCAGGACAATACTCCCGGAATTCATCTCGCCATAGCCTGTTCAGCCGACACTTACTGTAAATTAATATTCTGATTATGGTTTAGCCGATGAGAATATCTTTTTGGCATCAAAAAGCGGAACATTCTCATAACCGATTTCTATCTGCTTCCACATTTCCTGCGTGCCTGCATAGTAAACAGATTCGAGTGCGCTGCAACCTGAAAATGCCGCTGTATCTATCAATGTTACACTTGACGGTACGGTTATCTGCTTAAGCGAATTGCATCTGAAAAATGCCCATTCTCCTATTGATTCTGTTTTCTCAGGTATAACTGCTTGCGTAAGTGAGCTGCAGCCGGAAAACGCCATATCGCCTATCGATATACACTTTTCGGAAGTGTTATCTCCGTAAGTGCATCGCATCCAAAAAACGCATTATAACCTATTTCTGTCACAGGATATCCATCAATCTCATCAGGGATAATAATTGCCTTCGGTTCGCCGGTAAATCCCGTGACAATTACTCCGGATTTGCCTTTTTCATATTCGAATTTCAACTGTTCCGCAGAATCCGATCTGTCCCAAAGTACGATAACACATATAGCGCCGATTATTCCGACTACAAACAAAAGCGTCGGAATAATGATAGTTTTTTTCTTCATTATACAACATCCTCCGTTTTTAATTGTACGTACAATATCTGCATATAATCCAATATTATTAACTTATAAGCACATTCCGGTATTAAAATTATTCTCCGGCAATATTCTTCATCAAACGGGTCAGATCTTTTGAATTCACCTTGCCGTCGCCGTTAATATCGGCGCTTCCGGAAAGCTCAACCTTCTCGCCCGCGATATGCTTCATAAGTCTTGTGAGATCCTTCGAATTCACCTTACCGTCGCCGTTGATATCTCCCGATGATTCACCGACATGAAGTTTACCTTCGGCATCAAGAAAATAAGTCCCGCATTCCGCACAGATAAATTTATCTCCTGCAGAAATAATATTATGGTTTTCCTTCGCAATTTCACCGTATGAATATCCGCATACCTCGCATACTGCCTTAGCGGAACACGTCGCTTTTCCTCCCGAATGAGCAGTCTGTGCAAGCTTATATCCGCAGAGACAGTCAGCACTGTGTCCTTCCTCCGTACAGGTATAATTATGGCTGTGAGAAGCAAGGTTAATGCTCTTCCAATCAGAAGACGGAGAATTCCAACCAGACTGTCCCGGTACATAGTAAACTGTAAGCTCATCGGAAGCATCAGCGAAAACTTCTTTGTCAGACATTGCAGGCATTCTTCCGAGAATATATACCTTTTTAAGCGAAGAGCATCCTTTAAAGAGAGAACCGCCAAGGCTGTTTACATTTTCGGGGATCGTAATTGTTTCAAGCGCAATACAGCCTTCAAAGCTTTCCATGCCGAGTCTTTCAAGCGTTGACGGAAGCGTTACCGTCTTAAGTGCGGTACAGTCTGCAAAAGCATGCGAACTTGTATACGTAACACCGTCCGGCAGCACAATACTTGTCAGTTCACGGCATCCCATAAAAGCTCCGTATCCGATATCTTCGACCGAAGCCGGAATATCAAATGTTTTTATTGAAGTATCCGAAAAAGCATTTGAGCCGATCGTTTTGAGGGTATCTCCGGATATATTTATTTTTTCAAGACCTGAGCATCCGGAAAACGTATCTCTGCCTATATATTCAACTTTTTCAGGCAGTGAAATGCTTTCGAGCGATGTACAACTCTTAAACGCGCCGTCGTCAACAACAGTAACCCCGGAGGGAATATCTATACTGCCAAGCGATTCACAGCCTTCAAATACATTTCTTCCGATCTTCTCAACGGTATCGGGAAGCTTTACCCCGGTAAGCGATGTACAGCCTTTGAACGCGCCGTCTCCGACCTTTTTTACGCTGTCAGGAAGTTCTATACTTTTCAGAGAGGTAAAACCTTCAAAAAATCCTTCGCTGACAGCTGTAACCGTATCCGACATGGCTACCGAAGTTACACTTGACTTGATCCCGTTCCATTCCTCGTCATCGTCAATAACAGGCAGTTCTCCATCACGGAAAAGGTTAAGTTTACCTCTCTCATCTATATCCTTCCACTCCTTAAATTCTTTAACGGTAACAGTTCCGGGAACAATATCAAAAAATACATCGTCTTCAGATGTCCAGCTCGTAGCCTCACTGCACAAAACGGATATTGAAGTATCTCCGACAGGCGCCTCCTTAAGAATCTTAAATTTGAATCTCATAAAATCTCCGTCGGCAGTATAATCCTCCGAATATCTGTATACTACGCTGTTTTTATAGACATATGTACCCTCACGCGCAAGCATTTCCACATTCCGCAGTTCAAGAATGGTTTCGTCGTATACCGGTTTGAATTTAAGTACGCAAAACCCCGTATTTCCTGTGATACGCATATCTACAGAAAGGGATTCTCCTGCCTGAGCTTCAGCATAGGTAAATTCAATTACAGTTTTTTCTTTATCCGCAAATATGTATCCGGGAAACAACTGCATAAGCAATGCTGCCGATGCCAGGACAGCTGATAAAATTCTTCCGGTTTTCTTCATTTTCTTTTCTCCTTATTAAAAATGTATTATGAAATGTGTAAAAAGATATGATCCACATAAGTATAACCTCTTTTCTGAGAAAAATCAACACATTTACACTATAAAAGTTAACATTTTTAATAAATTATATAAAATGCCGGAATCTTCAGTAAATGAAAATTCCGGCATTTTTGCAGATAAAATCACCTTGTATACGTCTATAATATATTACAGTAAGCAAGCATTTGTATTTTTATTATGTTTTCAGTATCGGAAACAATTCTTAAATACCCCTATATTCAAGCATACCCGGCGCTGTCTGCACCCATCCCTGCGGAAGTGTAATTTCTGTTTTTATCTCTCCGGAGGCTTCTTTTGTATGGCAGATTCCGATATCGCCGTGCGGCGTAGGATATACTCCACACA
>CALGZV010000228.1 GCA_937934385.1 uncultured Clostridia bacterium
CATGCGGTACAGTGCGCTCATAGGCTCGCCCTGGCTTCCCGTGGTAATAACGGTAACCTGCTCGGCGGGATATTTCTTTACGTCGTTTATATCTATCAAAACCCCGTCCGGAACATTCATATATTCAAGTTCTGTAGCAACTCCGACGATGTTGAGCATGCTGCGTCCGGTGATCGCAACTTTTCTTCCGTATTCCGCACTCTTGCTTATTATCTGCTGAACTCTGTGAACATTCGATGAGAACGTCGCTATAACTATGCGGTGATCCTTATTTTTGAGAAATATTTCATCGAGAGTTGCGCCGACCTTGCGCTCCGACGGGGTATATCCCGGTCTTTCGGCGTTTGTTGACTCACACATGAGAAGTAAGACTCCCTCGTTTCCGAGTTCGCCCAAACGAGTTATATCCATCATCTGACTCTCAACGGGAGTAAGATCAAGCTTAAAATCTCCCGAATGAACTATAGTACCGAGAGGAGTACGTATTGCCAGTGCGCATGCGTCGGCAATCGAATGATTAACCCTGATAAATTCTACAGAAAATACGCCTGCCTGAACAATTTCGCCTGCCTCAACGCATACAAGCTCCGGAGTCGTATCAAAGCGGTACTCTGAAAGCTTTCTCTGAAGGATTCCGAGAGTAAGACGGGTTCCGTATACCGGGACATTGACCGTGCGAAGTACATAAGGAAGCGAACCTATATGATCCTCATGTCCGTGTGTGATAAAAATTCCTCTTACTTTATCTATGTTCTTTTCAAGATAGCTGACATCCGGGATTACAAGATCAACACCGAGCATGTCATCGTCCGGAAAACCGAGACCGCAGTCAACTACAATTATATCGTTTCCGAATTCAATTACCGCAATATTCTTTCCGATCTCGTTAAGACCTCCGAGCATAGCGACCTTAAGTTTGCCTTTTATTTTTCCTTTTGATTTTCCTTTTGTTTTTGCCATAAAATTATGTGGCAGCCGTGCAGCGTATACACAAAGCTACCGCTCTCCTTTCTTTAAATAATAAAAAAATTAAACGGATTCTTTGATTGTTAAAATGCTTCCGGCATATCAGATGAGATTAAAAAGATATAAAACAATATCAGTTATCATAACGTGCAATAACCTGACTGTTCTATATTATATAAATGCCGAATTTACCTATTCCGTGAAAATACGCAGCAAATTTCATCAGTATTGCAGCACACATGTATCAAACAAATCCGGTTTGCTTTTAAAACATACAGCAGCCGCTCAAAGATATTATCGCCGTCTCGGTCAAGACTACATAGGCGCCCGTAAATCTTTTCCAAAAATAGCAATATGCCGCTTCGACAGAATATGTATTTCTTTGCAGCCGTACAAGGGCTGCATAAAACGAACAAATAACAATGTAATAATATTAACACTTTTATATGAACTGATTTGCAGCTATAAATTAACTATATGTTAATTGAATCATAAAATCACTTCAGTTATGACTAATTACAGGATTATCGCACAAAATAATACTGTCACAGATAACATTCGCATATGATGCATGTTATTATGAAATTCCATTATAAAAAACACAAGAGGAGCTTTTATGAGTAAAAAAGATTACAGCAAAGATCCGTCCGGAAGAAAGCAATTTTCGATAGATCATATAAAATTTCATGACGCCGAAGCCGCACAGGACTTTTTCGGCTGTGCTAAAAAATACGACGCCCCCACACGCGCACCGCTCGCAGAAGAAACGATCGGCGATATTCCGAAACGTCCGAGCGAAAACCCGACAGCACAGTTTATCGGACCTTTTGAACCCGACACTCAGCCGCGCAACGATACCGAAGCCTGCCACCGCAGCGGAGGAAAAAAAGAAAAAGATTGCGGATGCGGAAAGCGCGCCGCGCAAACTTATCGCTCTACAGGCAATGACAGCGATCCGAACGGAAGCTGGACAGGCTGTCCGCACTGCACCGATGACGGAGGCGACTGCGCTTCCGACGACCGTCCCGTGCAGGATCAGGACGATCTGTAATTAAACGTACCAAAGTAAATTTTACAAAACTCTTAAAAGAAACCCGACTGCAAAAACGAGTGCGGCAAGGGCAAATAATATACGGACAAGCAACGCAGCATCAACAGCTTTCTTTTTTGATTTTTTCTGTGACAGCTGCGCAGTACCGTTTTCACGTATTATACGGTTAGCTTCCGCAATCATATCCGCTTCGGAAACATGAGAGCGAAGCGCACTGTCCCGTATAACAAAATATGCTTCTTCAAATATATTACTTCCCGTATTCTTCAGCATAATTATTTTTCGCTGACATCCTTTAAGCATAATACCGACCGAACCTTTCTGTATCCTGAATACACAGGTTATTTCTACAACGATATTATGAACATATATCATGCGCATATATTCAATACAGGAGGAAAAATTTTCCGAAAATCACGGAACGAAAGGACTGATCTTATCTGAAAGCAGTAATAATGGCAGGAGGCGAAGGTACAAGACTACGCCCAATAACAGAAAATATGCCGAAACCACTCGTTGAGGTAAGCGGCATACCGGTGATAGAACACATTTTCAGACTACTGATGAAACACGGTATATCCGAGGCCGCAGTAACAACACGTTATCTCGGCGACATGATAAAAAACAGATACGGAGAAAGCTACAGCGCCGGAAATGCTTCGGCAGCAAAAACTCTGCGGCTGCGTTATTTTGAAGAAAAGCTGCCGCTCGGCACAGCCGGAGGCGTGAAAAATGCATCGGAAATATATTCAGACGGCGAGCCGTTTCTGGTTATAAGCGGAGACGCAATGACAAACACGGACATATCGGAAATGATGTCGTTTCATTCCGAAAAAAACGCCGATGTAACCATAGCGCTCTCATGTGCGGCAGATCCCCGCGAATACGGAACCGTACTGTGCGGAAGAGACGGAAGAATAACAAAATTTATAGAAAAACCGGCATGGCAGCATGTTCTCACTGACGCTGTAAATACGGGAATATATATTATAAATCCCAAAGTGATGGAAAACATTCCGGAAAACGCAGAACGTGATTTTGCGCGCGACCTGTTTCCCGCGCTTATGAAAGACGGAAAAAAACTTTTCGGTTATGAAACGTCTGCGCACTGGTGCGACATAGGCTCTATTCCCGATTATTTCAAGGAGAATATGCGGATATCAGGCGGATATAATGTTTTTTCGAACAGAGGACAGTTTGACATCGACAGAACATCGTCTATATCTGAAAGTATAATTTACAGTGATGTAAAAATCGGAGCGAGCAGTCTGATATCCAGATCAATAATATGCGACGGATGTACGATTGGAAAAAATGTAACGATCGGCAACGGCAGCGTTATCGGCTCGGGATGCCACATCGAGGACGGTGCCTTTCTGTTTCCGGGATCGAGACTCGGAAAAGGCACTGTAATAAATGCCGGTCAGACATACGGCACCGGGTACAGTGAAGGCAGACCGTTTGTCTTTGAACGCGGAGGAGTGTCGGGAAGCGGAGATACCGTTTCATGCATACGCCTCGGTCTTGCTGCCGCATCGGCAGTCGGATGCGGCAGCCGCGTCGGTATTATCAGCGGGTTTACCGCGTCTGATCATCTCGCAAAAAATGCCGTACTCTGCGGACTCAGCGGAGGCGGATGTGCAACCTACGATTTCGGAGAGGGTACCGAAGCAATGGCTTCATTTGCCGCCGCACGTCTTGGCATGGAGCTTGTTATGCGCGTAAGCTTTTGCGACGAAAGCACAGCATCTCCGGCAGATTACAAGCTGCGGACTGTACTTGTTTCCTTTTTTGACCGAAGCGGACTTTATCCTCAAAGAAGCTTTGAACGTGCGCTCGCCTCGGCGCTCGACAGCCCGATCAGCACAGATATAAAAAGAAATATATCCGACACTGAACAATGCAGCGATCTTGAAACTCTTTACCGCAATGCGCTGATCTCAGCAGGCGAGGAAAATGAGACAAAAAAGAAACGGCCGGGACGCGGGATTTCTGTTTACGTCGACAGCGATACCGATACTTTCCCTCTCTATTGCGCGCTGTCCGAACTCGGATTTGAATCTGTTGATGAAAGGGATGCGGACATTATTCTTCATATTGACAGAACCGGAACAGAACTAAGCGTAACCGACAGACGGGGAGGCGACAGTTTTACCGCGGACATGTGGCACACTGTATCTGTCCTGACACTTGATGAGATAAAACATGAAAATATAAGTCAGGCTGCACTTCCGTATATAGTTCCTGCAAGTCTTGAACAGATATTCCGCAGCGGGAACATTATCGTAGCGAAATACGGAAGCTGTCCGTCAGACAACTCGGAAGAGAAAGCGCGGCGCTGTGCCAAATCCACACCGTGGATATACGATGCGTCGTTTGCCGCGGTAAAGATCTGTATGCTGCTCGACCGCGGCACACCCCTGCGTAAGCTTTGTGACGAAATACCCGATTTCTATTTTTCGGAGGAGCATATTGAAGCGGATAACGGAGCGAAAACACGTATTATGCGTTCGATCGGAACGCCCGACGGCGAAGGCGTCGTGATAGATCACGGAGAGACCGGGCGCGTGAGAATCATTCCGGAATGCGGATGCTCACTCAGAATAATTGCCGACTCACATGACACCGAAGCAGCAAACGAGCTTATTTCACTGTCCAAAAAGCAGATTGCGGAACTGCTCGGAGAGAACTGAAACAAAGCTGTAGCAAGTAATAAAATCACTTGCTACAGCTTTATTTTTAATATAAAGATGAAATTATTTTATTCGGAAATTTATATTATTTATTAAAATATAAGCATTTTATTACCTAATATAAATTCTACTAATAGCCCAACTTGTTTGGTCCGGATGTAAATTCCCCGTTTGTATTTATTTCTGCTATGTAATTTGTACCGGCAGGATTTTTAAATTTAAATGTATAATGGCCTGTCTCGTCAAACTGCCTATTTCCACGTTCTGTTACATTATAATCACTTAAATCAATCTTAACTTCAGCAGTTTCTATATCATAAAATTTGTCATTAATAAATATTAATCCCTGAGCCGGAACTCCAAATGGAATTACTCCTTCCTTTGTAAATTCAATTTTATTTCCGTCTTTATCAATACGAATTATAAGTCCCCACCTTGTTTGTAAATAAAAACAATATCCGTTAACATAAGGTGTTATAAAGGCGCCTGCTTCATAGCAATGCCCCGTTACGGCATTAATAATATAGCATCCTCCATTAGCCATATAAGATGATGCATAATTATAATAATCTATAGCCTCAGGAAATATACAGCACTGCCTTCTTACTACAAACATACCTTCCCCTATATAATCAAATTTTAAATCATAATATGATTCTGCCATAGGAGTAAAGCCTTCTGTGGAAGAAGCTATTTCATTATCCTTTGATAACGGTACAGACCAGTTTGAATTTTTATCTATTATTCCGTATTCAGTATACGCCTCCTGATAATTTTCAATCCATTTACTTACTATATAATAACCGTCACCGGATGCTAATACTTTATCATATAGTTCTTCACAGGGCAACGATTCATATACCGTATTCGCAGATTCAATTTTTGCAGGCACAAATTGCTCTTGAATAAAAACAATCGCAATAAACAAAGTAACTGATAATATAATCAAGCAAAAAAATAATATTTTTTTCATAAGAAAGTCCTTTAACTATAATCAATTGTTTATTTCTAAACGTTTTTTATATGAAGAAATACTTAAAGAAATAAAAAAACATATAATAAACAAAATAAAAGGAACCCAGAACCCGATTGTAAGCCCGCAGTCATATAAATCAAATATTTTGTCAAATCCATTCATATTAAATACTGTCAGAGTCAGGAATAATTCCATAACAAAAACCGGTTGAAAAAGGAATAATTCCAAGAGATATCATAATACATACACTAATCAAAATAATGCTTATTATCTTTGAATTTCTTTTGTTACTCATCGTTATTTACCTGCTTTTTATTTTTGACATTCAGTGAATGTCATTAACCTTATTATAGTCTTTTATAATATATTTGTCAAGCACTGAATGTCAAAAAAGAAGGATACCATGTTTAAAAATAAAATAAATAACGGAAAAAATAATTTATGCGGCAACAGAGTATCAGAGCTTAGGAAAAATCATATACCTAAAATGTCGCAAAGAATGCTTGCTGAGCAACTTCAACTTAACGGGATTGACGTTGATAAGAATGCGATACAGCGAATCGAATGCGGAAAGCGCTTTGTCACAGATATAGAAGTTGTCAAAATTGCAAAAGTATTCGGAATAAGCTGTGATGAACTTTTAAATGCAAATAGTGAAAATGAACATATGTAAAAAATCAAATTTATACCACCGTATTTCAAAAATGCAGTGTCATTTATTGTTTATGATTTTCTTAGCTTCAAAATAGCTATCAAAATAAGAACCCGACCCGCCGGAACCTTGTTGTTTCACAATAATATTCCCCCAAAAGCATATAGCTTTTGGGGGAATATTAACGACGTAAGCCTTTTAATAATTTAAATATTCATAAGTTAATATTATTATAATACTTTTCGATCAGGATGCTGCCGATGATCTTGGCTGCGGCACCTGCACCCAAAGCAATAAACTGTAAAACGCTGCTGTTGTGACCGAAAAGCGAAGCTACAGCGCCGACAGCATCTAATATACCCAATACCATAAGCCATGTCTTTGCTGTATTTGCCATAACAATACATGTTTGTCCTCCGCCGATACTGTTATAGACCGACTGAACAAAAAGATGTATACTGCGTGTTGAGAAATAGTTTATAACTGCGACAACTGCTGCTCCGACTATAAGTACAATACCGAATATAATAGCAGCGCCTGCAATAAATCCGCCTATAAATCTATTATAGAATCCGAATCCGGCTTCTCTGAATGCAGACTGTAATATATCTGCTATAAAACCGCTTCCGCCTGCTCCGAATATCATTACTATAAGTCCGGCAAAAGCCATTGAACCGGCAATAACATAATTTACTACATACGAAGCGAATATCGTACCGCTTATACAGCGGATATGTTCTCTGCTCGCGATACCATTTCTTGACTTGGCAAAAGTGATCCACAAAAATATGGTTATAAGTATTTCGATAACGGGAACGCCTCCGTCGAAAAGAAGGAATGCCGTACTCACACTGTAAGCAATGCAAAGAATTAAGAACAGGCTGTCCTTAAGCGATGTTAAAACTCTTTCCGCCGTAGATCCCGAGACAAAAAATGTGTTCTGCGGTGCCCCGCTATTGTAATATCTCGGCTCTGCAGAGG
>CALGZV010000229.1 GCA_937934385.1 uncultured Clostridia bacterium
CGTGCTTCCGAGCAGCACATACCATGTCCCCGAAAATGTTCTGTCCAGCGCGCCGCATATAAGAGCCTCGCTGCCCTGGGTATACGCCTCGCTCCACATCCCCGGAATATGTCCCGCAATGAAAAATATAAGACACGCAAACAGATTTACCGCCACTGCGACAACAGATATCTCTGTAGCCGCTTTAGGACCGAAATGTTTGGTTACCACATCCATAATAAGAAATGAGATCCACGAAACTATTATTCCGCAATCAAGAGCAAGCCAGTCCACCGGAAGATTTATGCTCTTTCCCGCAAGCAGATTCATAGCAATAACTGAAACGGCAAGCACGGTAAGCGCCGGCGACGGTATACTCCGAAGCAGAACCCTGATTTCACGGATCTCTCGTTTGATTTTAACCGACATATTAAATTCTCCTTGTTTTTTATTTATAAGATGGTTAGGCAAGAAACATCTTACTGTATTTTACTCCGGCTATTTTAGCACAACGCCCGATTTTTGTCAACAGTTTTACACATACATCCGATAATTTTCGGTAAAAATCTGTATACAGCCAAAAACTTTATCGTAAAAGCAAACGATGCACCGCCGCGTCAGATACAGACGGCAGTGCATCGTAAATATTTTAAATTATTATCCGATTATATCGTCAACCGTTTCCTTACCGTAAAGATAACATGCCCATTCATACATTTCGTCATAGTTTTCAACTTTTGTTGTACCGTCAGGGAGGAACAGCATATCTAAGATATCGTACTCAAAGTAGTCGCGCTGACCGGGAAGCTCAGGAATTTTTACATCTGTCCTGCCGAAATGCAGTATATTATCGTACGTAAGCATAAGCTTCCTGCTGTTAGACGCGTCAATTCTGTAGGTGATTCCGAAATCCTCGGCAATAATACGTACATCGGAAAGATATCCTTCGGAATCGATTATATATGACAGACGTATATTGCTCATCACTATCGTATCGGTAAGAAGTCTGTCGTCATTTTCCGCAGCTTTCTCAATATAACCGAGTATATCTATTCCTGCCTGTTCAAGCTCGCCCACACTAAATACCGCCGTAACAACAGTTCTTCCGTCAGAATCGGTATATACCTCAGCCTTTTTATTAAAAGCCGTTTGCTCTGCGAGCATCAGTTCATATTCGCTCTGATATTCACCGAGAGTATACTCGGCAAGCACGGATTCCATATAATAAGGAAATCCTTCTTTTTCGTAATATGTATTTCTGTCATCCTGAGCATAGAGAATACCATTTTCGTAATATGCCGCATATCTGTAATCGGTATTTTCATTTCCGGTTCCGTCTCCTACCGAAATAAGTCCGTCGGTTCTGAGCTTAGCGGCAGCTCCGCTTTCATCGGAGGACATTCCGGCAACTGCGGTTTGTTTCATATAATAAAAACCGTTATCCTGTCCGAGAATGATCTGCTTTCCGAGACTGAAATCAGAAAGAGCTTCATTCTTATTAAGCGCTTCGGAAACAAGTGCATAGGGATCGGCAGATTCCGTTTTTTCAAGTGATGAAAAATCGGTAGGGAATGTTGTCGACAGATCGACGTCCGAAAGGTCATAAGGCTCAGCAGTCTCAGGCTCAGCCGGATCTGTTACAGGGTCTGTTTCAGTATCAGTTGCAGGATCCGTCTCAGTATCGGTTGCAGGATCCGTCTCAGTGTCGGTTGCGGGTTCTGTTACGGTATCAGAATCCTGCTTTCCTGTCGTCTCGGGAATTTCGACACTGCTCGGATCTGCAATATATTTCATAAGTCTTGTAAGATCCTTTGCGTTCTCTTTTCCGTCTCCGTTTAAATCAACGCCGTACGCCTCAACTTTTTCACCTGCAATATATTTCATCAGACGTGTAAGATCTTTTGCGTTTACCGTTCCGTCATTGTTTATATCTCCGAATATTCCGCTTTCGGATCCGGCAGCGCCTGCAGATACTCCTGCTACCGCAGAAACTGCGATAAAAGATCCTGCAAACAGTGCCGCTATAACTTTTTTAGATTTAGATAATGACATTTTCTTAATCTGTTCTCCTTACTTAGTTCAATGTCTTTTTATACATTTATGTATAAACGAATGTTATTTATTATACCACAATTTCATTGTGCTGCAGGCACAATGCGCGGCAAAGCCGCAGAGCGATAGCTCAAATTGATGATTCAATG
>CALGZV010000230.1 GCA_937934385.1 uncultured Clostridia bacterium
GCTTCTCAGAGATTTCACTGCTAAGAGCATCGATCTCATTGTATATACGGTCTACCGTCCGCTTTTTTTCGGCAAGTCCCTCCGAAATATTCTGATATTCCTTCGGAGAACCTGCTTCGAGAAATTTCATATAAAGCCGTGTGACCTCGGTATAATAACTTCCGTCGGGAGATTCCGGAAGCGCAAGATACTCCGAATATTCTTTTTCGCCGAAGCCGGAAGAAGCAGAAAAAATATCTCCGTCAAAGATTCCGTACAGCATTCCGTCGGTCTGAGCTTCGGTTTCGGATCTGAAATCATAAAAAGATCTGAGTCCGTTTCTGTATCTGTAAAATGCACACAGTGCACGCAGCGCCTGCTCCGACGCAACATAATCACTGCTTTCCTTTTTATCCGGCACATTATCATAAGTACGTAAAAATCCGCCGTCATCTGCTCTGTAATTCATTATGCTGCTTATAATATTATTTCCGTCCTTTATAAATCGGCTGTCAGTCTCAGGATCGATTCCGAGAGTACAAAGAACCACCGCAACCTGTGCGGTACTTTCAAGGCTTCTTTGTCCCCATGAAATAAAATCGCCGCTTGGCGTCTGTTCCTCAGAAAGATACAGGATCGCCCTCTCTGCCGCCGCAGCGACGGTCTCGTCCTCTCTGTACGGACTCAGCGCCTGAAGCGCCATTGCGGTTATATCTATATCCGATTTTTTCCCGTCAAGACTGAATCCGCCGTCACCGAGCTGACTGCCGAGAACCGCAGAAATCATATCCTCGCGCGTATCACCCGACTCCGCCGGGACTTCATAACCAAGTGAATCAAGCGTGATAAGCGACCATATATATGCGTTTACGCCCTGAGCTCCGAGAGAAGCCGTCTCCGAGCGGTTATATGTCCCGTCGGCTATAAGATCTATATTATTTCCGTCCGCGTCGGTGCCGAAGCAGGTAGGATCTCCGCCGAGAGCAAGTACGGTAAGCGATATTCTGTGCCATTCGGTCGCCGCATAAGCAGAAAGCTTTTCTGCTGTTCTGTACCGCCTTTCAACATAATCACGCAGAAGTGCAAGATACGATCCGTAATCCCCGCGAATCCCGATACGCCCCAGAGTAACGGCATACCAATCCGAATATGAATTTCCTGCATCCGATATAAATTCAGACGGAAGAGCTATTCCGTTTTTTTCAGAATAGGACATTCTGAACCGTACAGAACTTTCCATTATTTCTTTAAGTTCATCATCTGCAACGCAGTTTCTGTCATCATCAGTGTTTTCGGCGGCATACGCAGGAATCGCCGACATCACAGACGATATGCACAGTACCGCCGCAACAATTATTTTCAAAAATTTCTTCATAACTACGGTCTCATTATCTACTATAATTGAATATCCGACCATTTTCCGCATGACCGGATAACACAATTATTTTATCATATGATAATTTTAAAGTCAATCATACATACGATATTTCACTGTTTTTAAGTATCTTATCGCATTTAATTTAAAAAAGCTATGGATATTTGAGAGAAAATATGATATAATTATCCGCAGTGAATGTTATTCACTTTCACACGGAGATCCGCTCTGCGTCAGCGGAAACCTCCGTTCGGACCGATAAAACCGCATCAGAAAAAGTACAGGTTTGCCGCAGGCATTCCCGAATACCGGGAAGTCTGACGCGTATTTTCCTATGTGCGGCAGCTTTATCCGGTCCGGACTGTATTGTATCCTCTCAAAGAGGAATAATAACATAAGGAGGAGTTTTTATATGAAAACAAAAAACTCAAACACAATACTGCGTCTCGCAACACTCGGTATACTGATCGCAATACTGCTTCTCATGCCATATACCCCGATCGGATACCTGAACATCGGTCCGCTTGCAATAACGCTTAATATGATCCCGGTAGCACTTGCCGCCATCATTTTAGGCCCGGTCGGAGGAGCGATAGCAGGCGCTTTTTTCGGTCTGACAAGCTTTTTTCAATGCATAGGAATCGGCGGAACAAGCGGAATGGGCGCTATACTTTTCGGTATAAATCCGTTTCTTGCGTTTGTTCAGAGATTTCTTCCGAGACTTCTTGAAGGACTGATCTGCGGATATATTTATAAAGGCTTCAAAAGAAAGTTCAATGCCTATGCTGCGTGCGCAATAACAGGATTTTTCTGTGCTTTCCTTAACACGTTGCTTTTTATGAGTTCACTGATACTTCTGTTCGGGAATACCGAATATGTACAGGGACTTATAGGCGGACAAAATATCTTCATATTCGTCTGCACATTTGTCGGAATAAACGCAGTCGCCGAATTTATAACATCAACGGTGATAACAGGAGCTGTAGGCTCCGCGCTTGTCAAGGCAAAACTTATTCCGTCTGACAAAAAAACGGGAAAAATCCGGGTTACCGATAAGGCAAAAGCGGAAAAAATACAGATCTGACTGATAATATAATTAAAATCAAAATATCCCACCTGCATAAGCGCGGGCAGATTTCACCCGCTTTCAGGGCGGCATTACGGCAGCGCTATGCGCTTTACTCAAGCGGAAGACGCAGTCCGCGAAAACTCCTTCCGGATAAAACAAAAGACGGCTCAGAACACCGCATGACTCTATTCCGGAGGAAAGGAACGGTTATACATAAAAATGATACTTGCGATAGATATCGGAAATTCAAATATAGTTATCGGTTGCATAGACGGCGACGACATTCTTTTCACAGAACGTATATCCACAAATCCGCTTGCCACCGATCTTGAATACGCCTCCACGATAAGAACGGCTCTTGTCATGTACGACATAGATAAGAGCCGGATAGACGGCGCAATTATTTCGTCGGTTGTACCGTCGGTCACCGGAACGCTTAAAAGAGCTGTTGAGAAATTCTCCGGAATCAAAGCAAAGATTGTCGGTCCCGGGATAAAAACCGGACTGAGCATAGCAATAGATAATCCTGCGCAGCTCGGAAGCGACCTTGTCGTAGATGCAGTTGCCGGAATAAACTACTATCCGCTTCCGCTTATAATAATCGATATGGGAACGGCAACAACGCTTTCTGTAATCGACGAGGGAGGAAGTTACATCGGCGGACTTATTGTCCCCGGTCTTGCAGTTTCACACGATTCACTGATAAGCAGAACATCACAGCTCCCCAAGGTTGCATTTGAATGTCCCCGCAGGCTTATCGGGAAGAACACCGTCGAATGTCTCAAGAGCGGTCTTCTTTACGGCGGAGCAGCTCAGATAGACGGCCTTATAGACCGGATAAACGAGGAGCTCGGAAAAAAATGCACCGTTATTGCGACGGGAGGACTCGCAGGAATCGTAATTCCGCTTTGCAAAAGCAAGATAATAGTTGATGACGCCCTGCTTCTAAAAGGATTAAATATAATCTACAATAAAAACAACTGATAAGGCAAACCTGAAAAGCACATTCCTGCGTAATTATAGGAATGTGCTTTTTTATTAACACAGCAAAGCAAATATATAACGATATTTGCCCGGCAATTACGGTGATTATTTGAGTAGTTCGTCGTACTTTCCCTTTTTGGGATTACGCCTGTAGAGAACAAATCTTGTTCCGATTATCTGAACACTGTCACATCCCACTGCGTCTGAAAGAGCAAAAGCCGCTTCTCTCGCGCTCAGCATAGAATTTTCAAGAACGCGAAGCTTGATAAGCTCACGGGCATCCAGCGCGCTGTCTACCTGTGCGATAAGATTATCTCCTATTCCGTCTTTTCCTATCTGAATGATCGTTTCCATCTGATTTGCCTCCGCACGGAGACGCGAACGCTGTTTACTTGTAAGCATAATATTATTCCTTTTAATTTTATTCCGAGCTGTAC
>CALGZV010000231.1 GCA_937934385.1 uncultured Clostridia bacterium
CAATCGGCATGGTCTTCCAGAAGCCGAACCCCTTCCCCATGAGCATCTACGACAATATCGCCTACGGTCCGCGCACTCACGGAATACGGAGCAAAATAAAGCTTGACGATATCGTAGAGCGTTCTCTCAGGGACGCGGCAATTTGGGACGAGGTAAAAGACAGGCTGAAAAAGAACGCCCTGGGGCTTTCCGGCGGGCAGCAGCAGCGCCTGTGCATAGCCCGTGCGCTGGCAGTCGAACCGCAGATACTTTTAATGGACGAGCCGACCTCTGCCCTCGATCCGATCTCAACTTCGCATATCGAGGAACTGGCAATGAAGCTGAAAGAAAAATATACCATTGTTATTGTAACCCACAATATGCAGCAGGCAGTCCGTATTTCGGATAATACAGCGTTCTTTCTGCTCGGAGACTTGGTTGAATTTTCAGAAACAGAAGCCATGTTCTCACAGCCCAGGGACAAACGGACAGAGGATTATATTACAGGGAGGTTTGGATAAATGCGGTCTGAATTTGATGGGCAGTTACAGTCGCTTCATAAAGAACTTATCGAAATGGGTGCGCTTTGTGAAAAGGCAATAGCTATGGCAGCAAAAGCACTCTCGGAGGGGAATATAAAAACAGCAAATAAAGTTCCCGAATTATCCGCTGAGATAGACAGGAAAGAACGGGATATTGAAGCTATGTGTATGAAGCTGCTCTTACAGCAGCAGCCGGTGGCAAAGGATCTTCGTATGATCTCCTCCGCACTGAAAATGGTAACGGATATGGAACGCATCGGAGATAATTCCGGTGATATTGCAGAAATTGTTACTATGGAAAATATAACGGCGTCAGACAATACAGAACATATTCAGAATATGGCAAGAGCCACAATTAAAATGGTAACGGACAGTATTGATGCTTTCGTTAAGAGAGACATAGACCTTGCAAATGCGGTTATCGCATATGACGATGTTGTGGATGGATTTTTTGACGAAATTAAAACGGATTTAATTGGACAGTTCGGCAGTCCCGAATCAAACGGAGAAAAAGTTCTCGATCTTCTTATGATTGCCAAATATTTTGAACGAATGGGAGATCATGCGGCGGAAATTGCAAAATGGGTACTGTTCTCTATTACAGGCAATAAAGGATGATAGATGATAAGCGGTGTGAAAGTGTGAGCTTTCCGCCGCTTTTTTAGCTTAATAAATTACATTGATTTTACAGAACTGTGATTACGGAATTTACAACGAAAAAGTATAATAAAGATGTTCGAAAAGGAGATCTGCTATGAAAAAAAGAATTCCGTTATTGAGTACAATATCTATTGTCGCAGTACTGATTATCGGTGCTATAGTATACATCAATATGAACTCTAATAACAATACGGTCGGAATACAATATGTGCCGGATCGACCAGAAGCGTGGAATGAAAATCTGTCAGGCGACAATGCTTCCGGCGGAATTAAAATTCCCGGTTTCGGCAGATTGTATTTTCCGTCTGATACAGATAAAGTTCAAATGACTTTGGCAAATCCGAACGATAATGAATGCTATTTTATTTACTCTATTCACTTGGATGAACCGGACGGAGAATTGCTTTATACTTCTGATAAAGTATACCCCGGAATGGCTATTTATGAACTGACACTTTATCGCGCGCTTGCTGTAGGTGAATATGAGTTATACATACATATTGCGCCTTATAATGCAAAAAGTGACAAACAATTAAACGCAGCGCTTCTTAAAGCGCAGCTGACTGTAATAAACAGCTAATTTGATCTTATTGCCGGCCGGCTTAAGATATATACAAATTCCACATTTGATTTTCGGAGGAAAAACAATTATGAAAAGCAAAAAAATCATCGCGCTTATGACTGCGGTATACGCCGTAGTATCTGCTTCAGCAATTTCTGTATCCGCGGCAAGTATCGATCAGAGCAGTTCGGAAAGCATAGGTACGGAATGGACCTTTGAACTCAAGAATGATCCTACCTATACCGTTACTATCCCCTCAGCCGTAGCGCTTTCAAAAAACGGAACTCAGATAGATATTACAGCTGAAAATGTTGCAAATCTCGACGGTCAGCGCATTTCTGTTACGATTGCAGGAACCGACGCATATAGAGATCAGATGGTACTTGAAGGCAAGGATTCTAAAGGCATGAGCAAATCGCTCCGTTATTCCATCACTACTGATGAGGGAAAGAAAATTGAAACCAATTTGACGGAGACCGCGGTAGGAAAAGAGCTTGCATCCTTTACCGAGGACGGAACGGTTTCCTTTACCGTTGCCCCGATCATCGCTCCTTCTTCTGCAAAAGGTGTGACCTATTCCGGCAGTATGATGTACGGAATCGAGTTGGTTGATATTGATAAGCAGTAAGCGAAAGTTCATTCTATGCTTGATAACAGTATTTATACTTACTGCCGGAATGACATTTTCGGTGTTTGCCGAGAGCGGTACGGCGTTTACCTTTACTTTGGAGGACAAATATAATAGCCATGCAATTGAAACGATTCCTTCGGATTTGGTACCGGGTGCAGGAAAAACAGAGCAGGCAGCCGAATTTCCTTCACCGCAAACCGGTGATGAGGCATCTCCGATTTGTTGGATTGCTTTGATGGTTATATCAGGTAGTATACTTACAATATTATATTTTAGCAAGCTCATCAGTTCAAAAAAATAATAGACAGATGGCGCGAAAGCTATGACTTTCCGCCGTTTGTTTTTGCATTTGAGTAATCAAAACTGTATTGACAGGGCGATATAGATGTAGTATCATATAAATATAGTTGCAGGCACATCTAATTCTGTACGGAGGATAATATTAGGAAACACAAAATACCTAAGTTTCCCAATGCTTATTATGAAAAAAACTATGTATTCCAGCTTTTCGGTCAAAACGGCTCCGCAGTTGAAAAAACTATGCCCTCCGGTTACTGCTTTTTAAGCAGTAACCGGAGGGCATAGAATCTGTATATACCGATAACCAATTTCTTCGTTAAAAATATTACGGAGATGAAAACACGTTTTTTATTAACATGTAAACTGCTCTGAAGCCATCTATACAGTCCAGAAATTATTTTATCCTGAGCTGTCTGAGTTCGTCTTTCTGCTGTTCGGTTATTCTGCGGCTTTCGGTCGCTTTTTGAATCGCTTTATTATGTACCCATACGTTCGCTATCCGTCTGTCTTTAAAATACGGCAAGATATCGTCATATCTTTTAGCGAGAGCCGTCGCAAAATACCACGCGAGCATCATATTTATATAATATTCTGAGGAATCCACTCCCGCGACAGCATCAGACATTGTTCTGTCGTACGTATCTCCGAGATAATAACGCATCAGCATTCCGACCGCATATCTCACCGTATAGACATCACCCCGATCCATCCAGCGCCATATAAGCGGAAGCAACTTGTCTGTGTTTTTAGCAAATACCTTCGGTGACATCATATCACATACCGCCCAATTATCAATGTACGGTAAAAAACGTTCCGTCTGTGCTATGCACCCGTCAAAGTCCTTTATCCTCTCAATAAGAAAAGCGTGCAAACAGTTTTCTTCATAATAATCATGCGGAAGTACGGAAATGAATTCCTTCGCCTCCTCCGTCCCTGAAATCTTCTTTGCCAGTTCGCGGATCGCCGGGATGCGGACACCTATCATACGTTCGGAATCTGCAGTCGGAATAAGGGACGCATTGAAATCTCTGTATTTAAGATCTCTTGCGGCGAAAAGCATTTCTCTGATATGGTCTGACGAGTTCATAAATCTCTCTCCCTTAATTTTAAAATCACATCATACTGCTTATTAATATCTCGATACCGATAGCAATGAGAATAACACCTCCGAATACAGTCGCTTTATCTGCAAGCGCGGTCCCGAACTTTCTTCCGATAATAATTCCGCTCAGACATATTATCATCGTAACGGCGGCAATGATCGCAGCACATAAAAGCGCCGTCGGAAGATCGTACTCAGCAATAGTAAATCCCACGGAAAGTGCGTCTATGGACGTCGCAATCCCCTGAAGTATCAGTGCGGCAAAACCGACTCCGCTA
>CALGZV010000232.1 GCA_937934385.1 uncultured Clostridia bacterium
CCCGCCGCTATATTGCGTCGGAGATGCTTGCGGATGACAGAAAGCTTCTTATTGTACGTGCCGTAGCAGGGGGAACAGGATTTGCCTCCGGAAACTGGGGGATGAATGACGGCTGCTATCTTAATATGATGGAAATGATCCGTACTGCGCTTTCGCTGAACAGAGAAAACCGAATTGTCGCTTTTTTATGGCATCAGGGAGAATCTGACGCTATGTTCCATGTAAATTACGATACTTACTACGGTAATTTAAGAAGACTTATTGAAAGCGTAAAGGGCGCATTCAATGTTCCGGATATGCCGATCGTTGCTGCAGATTTTGTGCAAAAGTGGAAAAATGACAATATTGCCGATGCCGAGCCTGTTGCTGAGGCTATAAAAGCTGTATGCAGAGATCTCGGAGGAGATTTTGTTGAGACCGACGGGCTTTTGTCTAACTGCGAGGAACACGGCAGATCGATCTTTGACTGCGATGATATTATCCATTTCTCACGCCGGTCTCTTGAAAAACTCGGATTACGTTATTTTGACGCATATAAAAAGCTTATAAGGGCATAAAATGCAGGATCGAAAATTATTCTATGCTGTGCGGCTATAGTGCGGTAGGAGAATATTTTCGGTAATAAGAAAAAATGAAAATGAATCCCTTGGGTAAAATACCTTTGGGATTTATTTTTACGTAAATATTCCCGGTTCTGCCGGGGGACCACCAGAACCGCGGAGCGAAAATTAAATTTTATATGAAACGGTTCAGCTGTTAACTGAAGCCACTATGTGTTGAGATATAGATCTAAAATTTATCGGAATTTCCTTGCTTTTAACATATAAAACATCATGTCTGCATAAAAATTGAAATAGGTCCGCAGTACAGCGGTTTATGTTTTAAATTTTGTGCTAAAACAAAGTCTGATCCGACGATACGGAGATCGGATGATAATACAGAAAGGAAAGGCCATAATAATGTCACTGAATTGCTACAAACCTGAGGGAATGCTGATAGGAACGGAGGAAAACCGGGAATTTTTATCCTCTCCGTCCGGAATAGAACGGGCGATGGCGAGCGGAAAGATACTTGAGGCTATGGCGGTACTTTGCGACGGAGATATGACGCTGACGGTAGATCTCGGTTGCATGAGAGGAGTGATCCCTCATTCAGAGGCAGCTTATCAGCCTGACGGTACTCCGCTTAAGGATATTGCGGTCATAACGCGTGTCGGAAAAGCGGTGTGTTTCCGTGTCATTTCGGTGGAGCATGATGAAAACGGCCGTCCTTATGCTGTGCTGTCAAGGCGTGCGGCTCAGCGTGAATGTACGATGAATTATCTTATGTCGCTTGTTGAGGGGGATATTGTTCCTGCAAGGGTTACACATCTTGAACATTTCGGTGCATTTGTGGATATCGGATGCGGAGTTGTGTCTCTTATGTCGATAGACTGTATATCTGTGTCACGGATATGCCATCCGCGCGACCGCTTTTATGTTGGTATGAATATCAGTGCTGTTATAAAAAGTATGGAATTTTCTTCGGGCGGCATGCTTTCGCGCATTTTTGTTTCACATAAGGAACTGCTCGGAACGTGGCAGGAGAATGCCGATCTTTTTTCGGCGGGACAGACTGTCTCAGGTGTTGTTAGAAGTATTGAAGAATACGGTATTTTCGTAGAGCTTACACCGAATCTTGCAGGTCTTGCGGAATTCAGAGATGATGTCTCTGTCGGGCAGAGCGCCGCGGTATATATAAAAAATATTATTCCCGAACGTATGAAGATAAAGCTTGTACTTATAGATTCATACAAAGAAGAACTTCCTCCCGTTAAAATGCGCTATTACATAGACTGCAAGACAGATACTCATATAGACTGCTGGAGATATTCTCCGCGTGCGTGCCCGCGGGTAATAGAAACATGCTTTTCACAGTATGGAGCAGTTCATATCTGAATACTGTAAGCTGCCGTCCGCTTATGCGGACGGCTATTTTGTTTTTGTATATTTGAATTGTATTTCATATTTCGGAAAGAATATTTAAAATATATGAATTAAATTGCGCTTGACAATCATGCGAATGTGTTGTATAATCATTATAGTGGATTATATATGGATTTAATGCATAATTTTGGATTCTGAACAGTTTTATAAAAAAACGATATATAAAAGCTCGGTTTTCGGAGAAAAGTGATTATACAGGACGGAGAGTTATATGAATATTAATATCAAGTCAAAATATATTCCGGGAACGATCATTCCCAAAGACAGTACAAACGGAGCTACGGGACTTAAATTTCTTGACAATATCTTTTTTATGTCGGACGGTATCATGCTCAGCCGCATAAGAGAGATCGCCGGAATTGACGGTTCAACGATACAGAACTGGGTAAAGCGCGGATGGCTTGGAAATACTGTTAACAAGCATTACAGTCAGATGCAGCTTGCCAGAATACTTATAATAAATATGTTACGCACTTCGATGAAGCTTGAAAAGATCGATTTTTTGCTTCACTATATAAACGGAAATCTCGACAGCCGTGCGGACGATATTATTCCCGAACCTATCCTGTTTGATTATATATGCCGTATTGTCGACAGGACAGAAAGCTGCGGGGTAGTGACTTCAAAGCAGTTAATCGAGATTATTTCTGAGGAGACTGCGGATTATGTTGAGTGTCTGCCGGGAGCTAACTTCCGTCTGCGGAATGCACTTGAAGTTATAATTCTTTCGTATTATGCGTCGGTTGCCGCTACATTTTCAGCGCAGCGCTTCGCGGCGCTTACAGGTGAATCTTACGAAGCGGAATGATTTGCAAGTATATGTAAAATCAGACTAAAAAATTTTTTCACGAATAAGCATACCTTTTTCCGGTCATGATAGACCGGGGGGAATAATGCTTGAAAATTCGGTTTGGACAGACTTTTAAATATATTTCGGTATTTGCTGTCGGAGCGGTACTGTATCCGATTTTGGAGATATTATGGCGTGGATATACTCATCCTTCGATGGCAGTTGTCGGCGGAATATGTTTTTGCGGAATATGGTTTGTAAATGAAAAGCTTATGTACAGATACGGTACAGTGTTCAGGGCACTTTTGTGCAGCGGTATTATAACCGCGGTGGAGCTTTGCTCCGGAATACTTCTGAATACTGTTCTCGGCTTGAGAGTCTGGGATTATTCTATGCGTCCTTTTAATTTTATGGGGCAGATATGCATCGGATATACCTTTCTTTGGTTTGCCCTGTCAATACCTGTTTCTGCGGTATGCGCACGTATCATATCGCGAATGCGCGGCAAAGAGAGAGCAGAGGACGCCGGAAACAGCTTTTCTGATAAATGAAACGGACGGTAAAGGAAAGGTGAGACGTTTGAGCCCCAAAAAGAATAAAAAGAGCTGTAACAGAGCTGCCCGCTCTGCAGGCGGTATCATAGGCATGTTGATAACCGTACTTGTCTCGATTCTGATTCTGTACTTTGTCGGCGGAAGCTTTGATTTCGGCGGCGGCTTTTCCTTTTCGTTCTTTTATCCCGGCGATGATCCTTATACATCGGATATTTCTGCGGAGGAATGTTCGGTACATATAATAGATGTGGGACAGGGCGATTCGATACTTTTGTCTGTCGGCAGCGGCGAATGTATTCTTGTCGATGCAGGGCCTGTAAGCTCGCGCAGCGTGCTTTGCGAATATCTGAGTGCGGTCGGAGTTGACAAAATAAACTGGCTTGTACTTACACATCCGCATGACGATCATATCGGTGGAGCAGCCGAAGTTATTAAGAAATTTAATGTGGATAATATTCTTATGCCTGCACTTACTGCTGACTCTTCTGTTTTTGCGGCTTTTCTCGATGCCGCAGAGCGCGGCGGCTGCTCCGTTCAGACGGTTTCATCGGGATATACTTTCAGCGCCGGCGAACTGAAATGTACCGTGCTTTCCCCGGTGCGGAGTGAATACGAAGATGAGAACAACTGGAGTATTGTAATGAAAGCAAATTACGGTATGACGTCTATGCTGTTTACAGGCGATGCGCAGGAACAGGCAGAAGCTGATATAATACGTAAATTCGGCTCCGGCATACTTAAAAGCGATCTGCTTAAGGTCGGACATCACGGCGCATCGGATTCTTCCTCGGAGAAGTTTATAAAAGCAGTTTCTCCGACATTCGCGGCGATAAGCTGCGGTGAGAATAATACATACGGTCATCCGGATATAACGGTTTTGGAAAGACTCTCAGAGGCAGGCGCACAGATTTACCGCACAGACGAGGAAGGCGGGATAATATTTGTATCGGACGGCGAAAAGATGTGGCGAAAAAAATAATATATTAATTATCTAATAAATATATCGCTGCGTAATGCCGTAAAACTATTGACAAACAGACAACAAAGATGTATGCTTTATTTGCGCATGTTATCAGGCATATATTTTTGCTGTCTGTTTCTTTTACCTTGGAGCAACAAGGTTCCGTGGTATTTGCGTGCAATCTATGATTGCACCCGGCCGGTCGGATTCTCATTGCTGCTGATAAGATCCTGTCAGGGAATATGGCATGTCATGCGTATCAGATAATAAGTTTGTTATATAGAAGAAAGGCAATATGAAATGACTCTTAAAGAGCTTGACATAGGCAGTTCTGCCGTTATAACATCTGTCGGAGGGGAAGGATCCCTGAGGCAGCATTTTCTTGATATGGGAGTTATTCCCGGAGCTGAAGTTACACTCATGAAATATGCTCCGATGGGAGATCCCATGGAACTCAGAATACATGGCTATGAGCTTACTCTGCGTATTGCGGACGCAGAAAAAATAGAGATCATACCGTGCGATAAGCCGGAAAATTCGGGTAAAGACCGTAAAAATTCTTCCGGAAATACGACAGCTGAACCGTGTGCGCACCCGGGACTCGGAGAAGGCGGCAAATATCATACGAAGGCGGATGAAAATCCTCTTCCGAAGGGAACGGTGCTTACATTTGCGCTTGCCGGAAATCAGAACTGCGGAAAAACAACGCTTTTCAATCAACTTACAGGTTCAAATCAGCATGTCGGAAATTTTCCGGGCGTAACGGTAGA
>CALGZV010000233.1 GCA_937934385.1 uncultured Clostridia bacterium
GAACAGGAAAAACCACTCACATCTCTCTGTGGAAAAAGTTTCTCGGTAAAGACGTAGGTATAATAAACGGCGATAAACCGTTCTTATCGTTTGAAAATGAAAACGGTCAGAATCGCATTATGGTCTGCGGTTCACCGTGGGCGGGAAAAGAGCTTTGGCAGGAAAACCGAAGCGCGCCGCTGCGCGCAGTCTGCTTTATCACACGCAGCAGAGATAACCGCATTATACGCCTGTCTCCCAAAGAATGTCTGCCTATGCTCATGCGTCAGATATACATTCCGCGAAGCACCGAAGCAGCATGCAGCGCACTTGAACTTACCGACAGTCTTTTGCGCTCAGTGCCTGTCTTTCAGCTGACATGCGACATGTCCGAAGACGCAGTAAAATGCAGTTTTGAAACTCTGACAGAACTACCCTATCCGACAAAAAACAGCCGCTGACTGAAAACAGAAAAGCTTCTGTGCCGGAGGTATATAATGGAAAAGAAACGCCAGATCGCAAATATAATATGTTTTATCCGCGGAAGCGAACCGCGAAACCGTAAACTTGATCTGATCAGACCCGTTACCGAGCAGGTAAAGCTGCTCGGCCGCTACAATCTGAAAGGAACTTTCCTGTATCAGTACGACGCGCTGATCTCCTCTGATTTCACTGCTCCAATGAAGCTATGCCGGACTCCGGTCGAGATCGGAGTATGGCTCGAAATCGTAGAACCGCTGTGCCGCGCCGCAGGCATACCGTGGCGCGGCAGACCTGGATTTGACTGGGACTGGCACGCCCACTGCGGATTCTCCGTAGGCTATACGCTTGAAGAACGCCGGCGCCTGTGCGACGTCCTTTTTGAGAAATTCCGCACTGTATTCGGATATTATCCGCGTGTCATCGGCTCATGGATGATCGACGGATATACCCTCGGATATCTGTATAAACGGTACAATATCATCGGTTCCTGCAACTGCAAGGATCAGTGGGGAACGGACGGATATACTCTGTGGGGAGGATATTACGGTCAGGCCTATTATCCGTCGGTAAATAACGGATTCTGTCCCGCTCAGACACCTGACTGTCAGATACCTGTTCCGGTATTTCGCATGCTCGGAAGCGATCCTATATATCAGTACGATTGGGGACTTGAACAGAGCCAGTCGCTCGAAAGTCAGGAGCTGCAAGGCGTTGTAACACTTGAACCCGTATTCTGCGGCGAAGGCGGAGGCGGCGATCCCAAGTGGGTAGATTGGTATCTGAAAGAAAATTTCGCCCCCGATACCCTGTCTTTCGGCTATACTCAGATAGGTCAGGAAAACAGCTTCGGCTGGGAGGCAATGGAAAAGGGACTTTGCTATCAGTTTTCCAGGATATCGGAGATGATAAAGCAAGGCTATTTAGAAGCGGAAACGCTTGCAGAAACCGCTTTTTGGTTTAAAGAAAAATATCCTCTGACACCTGCATCAACTATAACTGCGTTTGAAGACTGGCGGGGGATGAACCGCAAAACCTTATGGTATTGCTGCAGGAATTACCGTGCGAATTTTCTTTTACGGGGCGGACGCGTATATATCCGCGATATGTTTCTTTTCGACCAGAATTATACCGAAAGATACCGTAAGGAGCCGTGCAGAACTGATTATCTCATATTCGACAACCTTGCAGTCATGGACGGAAACCGATGGAGCGGCAGCAATGTCAGAGCCGGAATCTACCCTATGTGGGAAAGCGCCCCGGAAAACAGTTATACCGAAGTTCTGAGCAGACACGAAAATACAGCTGAAAATGAGATCAGCTTTTATGTCAGTTCTGTTTGCGGAAACTACCGCGTAACATGCTCTGAAGAACAACTGATCTTCAAGAGCGACCGTCCCGGACTGTTTTTGGAATTCCGCCAAAAGGCCGACAGTCCGCACGCAGAAATAAACGGCAGACAGCTGTATTTCAGTCAAAACGGATTTGCATATTCGGTTACCGTCTCAAAAGGCATTTTGAAAAATTCAGACAGCGGAATACAGATATCTGCCGAAGACAATGAAATCTGTTTTCATTTCTTCCTTTATCCATCCGTTTAATGATTCAATAATCGGATTATCTGTCCTTTTTTTCACCTTTATCCCTACCAATATATTTTTGCATAAGAAAAAGGCAGATACATGGTGTTTTCCCATGTGTCTGCCTTTATTTTACTATTGCATTTCTTCCTTTCGGACGTTCCGTCCTTAACTGGTTAAAGCCATAAAAGAAGGAAATACAGATATCTGTATTTCCTCTTGTATCAGTAAAATCAGTTTATAATACGTCCGACATTTTCCACATCACAATACTTGAATCCCGGAATATCATGATATATTTTTGTCTTTTCGGTAAGTCTGTAATCGCCTTTGCTGAAATCGGCAAATCCTATGTCTTCAATCGTAGCAATACGGGTATTATCACGTATATTTACAAGACGTTCTGCTGTTTTGGCAATATCATTCTCATTTCTGCCGAAAAATACATTCTGCCTCATGCATGCATCGCCGTAAGCATATCCGACGAAATGATCCTGAAGATCATAGACGTTCGTTGTTTTTATCAGCATAGTCCAAGGATACCTGTATGACCACACCTTTGATCCGAACGCAGGCGACCTGCTCTGGTCAAGAACACTCTCCCAGTTCATTCCGTCAGGAAATACAGAAACCGGACATTCATTTTCAAGACCTCCGGCCCATCCTGTATGATCGTCGGATACTAAATAGTAAGCTCCGGAATGAAATTGAACCGAAGAGTTTATGAACAGATTATCTCTAAGCTCAATATCCTGTCCTCCGACAAGTATGCCGACTCCCCTTGTGTTTACAATCAGGTTAGAGCGTACATTCGCACATCCGCTTCCCGCATCCATATATATTGCTATAGGCGATCCGGGAACATCCGAATTATTTATTATATTTTCGAAAATATTATCATGTATAAGAAGACCGCCGTCCGCC
>CALGZV010000234.1 GCA_937934385.1 uncultured Clostridia bacterium
CAAACTTGCAAAGCAAGTTTGCGAGTTCCGCCGTATGGCGGAATTCTACAGACTAAAGCGGTATATACAAGTACGCAAATTTGTTTTATGCGGCCTTGCGGTCGCGTAAAACCTTTTGTAGGAATTCCAGCTACACTTGCCCAAGAAAAAGTCCCCTTCAGTTAAAAGTTTTTGCGTCGCTTTTTTCAAAAAGCGACACGCCGTAGGCACGTTCCGCGTATCCCCGGCGGACATAAAAACAATACCAAAGATAAGACGGTAATGAATATGAAAAATAAAATCAGCAAAAAAATAGCAGCGGCGGGAGCCGCACTTATAATCGCGGTCTCCGCGCTTGCGGGATGCGCACGGTCGCTGTCATCAAACGTTCCCGATCCGGGCGAGCGGTTTTATGTTACAGACTGCGCGGGAGTGATCAGCGACGGTACGGAGCAGGAGATCTGTTCATACGCGGCTGCGCTTGATAAGCTTACAGGTGCGCAGATAGTAATAGTCACGGTAGATCAGCTTGACGGAATTGCGATAGACCGCTATGCGGAAGCGATCTTCAATAAATGGGGGATCGGCTCAGCCGAGAAGAATAACGGCGTGCTTCTGCTTATGGCGCTTGCTGAGGATAACTATTGGGCAGTTCAGGGCAAGGGACTCGAACAGTCGCTCACAAGCGGAAAGATAAAGGGTTACCTTGATCAGTCGCTCGAACCGTATTTTGCAAAGCAGGATTATGACGGAGGTGCAAAGAGCATGTTCGACGCGCTTTACTTGCATCTGTGTGAGCTTTATAATGTAAATCCGTCGCCGCTGAGCAGTTACGAAGCGCCGCGGCCGCAGGCGCGTGACGGCGGTAGCGGCGTAGCCGATGTGTTTGTTACGCTTATCGTCGGGGCAATTATGATCGCTGTAGTGATTATAGCATTTAAGATCATTATCAGACCGCTGCGCAGAATGTTTTCAAGCGGCTCGTATAACAGTTACGGCAGAGGGAACCGCGGCGGCTTCGGAACAGGATTTATATTGGGAAGTATGATGCGCCCGCGTCCTCCGAGACGGAGAATGCCGCCGCCCCCGAGAGGACCGCACGGCGGTCCCGGAAACTTCGGCGGTCCGGGAGGATTCGGCGGCAGCAGCGGCTTTGGTGCAGGACGCAGCCGTCCGGGAGGATTCAGCGGCGGTAGCCGCCCCGGCGGATTCGGAGGAGGAAGCCGTCCGCGCGGAGGCGGCGGCAGTACCCGCGGGGGCGGAGCCGGCAGGAGATAAAAGAACGAAAGAGAACGCGGCTTTCCCCGAAGAAAGCCTGGCAAATGGAACTGTTGAGTTCGCTTATAGCGAACTCAGAAAAAAGCTTTGCTTTTTTCTTCGAATTAAGCTCAGCAAAACTTGGCGCTTTGCGCTGTGTTAAGTAGTTTGTGTTAGGCTATATTGTTAAATTTGTTAGGCTTCCCCTTGAGGGGAAGCTGTCGCTGAACAGCGACTGATGAGGTGTAGCTTGCGTAGCAAGCGTCATACATACGATAGCAATTGTTCAAAAACGGAGTTATATCCTCGCGCTTATTCCCTCGCGCGCCATCGCCTCCTTGAGATCGCCGATGTTCACCTCTCCGAAATGGAACACCGATGCGGCAAGACCTGCGTCTACCTTAGGCAGAGCCTTAAACAGGTCGATAAAATCCTGTATCTTTCCCGCTCCGCCTGAAGCGATCACCGGAACGGATACCGCCTCGGTCACCGCTCTGAGCATCTCGATATCAAAACCGTTTTTTACGCCGTCCGTATCGATCGAATTTACGACCACCTCGCCCGCGCCGCTGTCAACGCAGCGCTTTATCCACTCGATAGCTTCCATGCCGGTGTTCTCCCTGCCGCCCTTGGCAAACACACGGAAAACGCCGTCAACACGCTTTATATCCGCCGACAGAACAACGCACTGATCTCCGTACAGCTTCGCCGCCTCATATACCAGCGACGGATCGCGGATCGCACCCGAATTTACGCTGACCTTGTCCGCTCCGCATTTAAGCACGCGGTCGAAGTCGGCGACCGTATTTATTCCGCCGCCTACGGTGAGCGGTATGAACACGCGTCTTGCAGTCTCGCACAAAATGTCGGTAAACAGCGCTCTTCCGTCCGACGACGCGGTAATATCGTAAAAAACAAGCTCGTCAGCGCCGCTGCGGCTGTAGTATTCAGCCAGCTCGACGGGCGAGGAAACGTCCTGAAGTCCCCCGAAATTAACGCCCTTGACAACGCGTCCGTTTTTTACGTCCAGACACGGGATAATTCTCTTTGTAATCATTTTGACACCTCGACAGCCTTTTTCAGATCAATTGCTCCGGTGTAGTACGCCTTGCCGATAATAGCGCCGTACACGCCTGCGCGTGAAAGGCGGATAACATCGTCCAGAGAGGAAACGCCGCCTGAAGCTATTATCTGCATGTCAAACCGCCGCATAAGCTCGCTGTACAGCTCATGATTCGTTCCCTGCATCGCTCCGTCCTTCGAGATATCGGTGCAGATAAGCGTCCCGACGCCTGCTTCCTGCATAATCGCACAGAAATCAAACGCGGAATACTCCGATTTCTCCGTCCATCCCTTTATAGCGACGAAGCCGTCCTTTATATCTATGCCGACCGCTATCTTATCGCCGTACTTTTTTACCGCCTGCGCGACGAAGCCCGGCTCGGTAACAGCCGCAGTGCCGAGTATAACCCGATCTATACATGCGTCGGCATATCGCGCGATCGTCTCCATGCTCCGGATACCGCCGCCTATCTCGCAGAAAAGTCCGCCGCGGCGTTTTATCTCCAAAACAGTTTCAAAATTAGGTGTGCTTCCGTTCTTCGCGCCCTCAAGATCGACTATATGCATATGCGTTGCGCCGCATTGCGCGAAATGTTCCGCGACTGCGGGAGGATCGTCGCTGTAAACGGTCATATTGCCGTAATCGCCCCTAAAAAGGCGTACAGCCTTTCCCTCATAAAGATCTATTGCAGGATATATCAGCATATGGTTCCCTCCCGAAGCTCCGCGAATGCGCGGAGAATGTCCAGTCCGACAGCTCCGCTCTTTTCGGGGTGGAACTGACAGCCGAACACGTTTTCTCTCTGAACCGCGGCGGTCAGCGGCGCGCCGTATTCAGCGTCCGCAATTACGCTTTCTGTGCATTCTGCGGCATAGTATGAATGAACAAAATACACGTGATCGCCGTTTTTAATATATTTAAAGATAGGGCTTTCGCGCTTTATATCGAGCGCGTTCCAGCCGATATGCGGTATTTTGAGCCCTTCGGGAATGACATCTGATATCGGGCGGACAGAACCGCCTATGAGTCCGACTCCCTCATGCTCGCCGTATTCATAGCCGCGCTCGAAGAGCAGCTGCATGCCGAGACATATTCCCATGAGCGGCTTTCCCTTTGCTGCCTGAGCTTTCAGGACGCTGTCAAGTCCGGAATCGCGCAGCTTTTTTGCCGCGTCTCCGAACGCGCCCACTCCGGGCAGGATTATGCTGTCGGCGCTTTCAAGCTCCGCAGGCGAAGATGTGACGGTCACCTCCGCGCCGATAGCCGCAAAAGAGCTTTTCAGCGAGAAGAGGTTGCCGACGCCGTAATCAACGATTGCAATCATTATAAGATACCCTTGGTCGACGGTATTTCGTCCGCAAAATCGGGATCGACCGCGACCGCCTTTCTGAGTGTGCGCGCCGCAGATTTAAACGCGCCCTCGATTATATGGTGCGAGTTAGTGCCCGAGAGACTGCGCAGATGAAGCGCGCAGGCGCAGCTTCTTACGAATCCGAGCCAGAATTCCTCGCAAAGCTCGGTGTCAAAATCGCCAACCTTTTCGGACGGGATATCGAGAGCGTAGCCGAGCTGTGCGCGTCCCGAGAGATCGACCGCCGTAAGCACAAGAGCCTCGTCCATCGGAAGCGTCGTGCCGCCGTAGCGGCATATTCCTTTTTTATCGCCGAGCGCTATGGCAAAAGCTTCGCCGAGCGCTATGCCGATATCCTCGACAGTATGATGATAGTCGACCTCGGTGTCCCCGACACATTTCACGGTCAGGTCAAAACGTCCGTGCTTTGCAAAGAGAGTGAGCATATGATCGAGAAAGCCGCAGCCTGTCGATACGCTGCTGCCGCCTTTTCCGTCGAGCGAAAGCTCAAGCGATATGTCGGTCTCGGCTGTTTTTCTTTTTACGGTTGCCGTTCTCATAAGATTGGTTCCTTTCGTAACAAGGTTTTTAACAAGTGTTTTTATTGTAAAGTTATTTCTTAAAGTCTAAGTGATATCAGACTTTAAGAGATATGTTGTTTTACAAAGAATATAAAGCGAAAATCCAAATAATATCAGACTTTCAAGTTATGAATTTATCAAACATTTCTTTCGGACGACCGAAAGAAACGCTTGCCAAAGAAAGATCGTAAGAGAGGAAAGAAACCGTCTCCGTTTCTTCCTCACACGTTATGCAGTTGCGTTACGTGTTGACTCATCCATTTTCGGTCACGCGCTTCGCAGAAGTGCGAAGTCAAACAGAGAGCGAGTTCTACTTGTCCCGTCGTCGGTCGGTCATCATGACCTTCCGACGGGACGCGGAGTCGACGTAAGCCGTTGCAAATGCTATTTTTTCACACACTAACTAATACGGCGCTATGCGCCGAGTTTCGGCGGATGCCGAAATTCTACATACTATAGCGATATTGCTGAGCTTGCAAGTTTGTCATTTCTTCGAAGAAAAAAGCGAAGCTTTTTTTCTGAAATAGCTTTGCTATTTCAGCGTCACTGATTGCCTTAGAAAAAGCCATAGCCAGTTAAAAGCTTTTGGATTCTTAAACCTTTTCACGAAAAGGTTTACTACGCACGAGCGATAGCGTGCGCAGCGCCGCACGGAGACATCGTTCTCCTATATTCTATGCATTGCGGAGAAAATCTCCTCATGCATTGTGCGGATATCAAGAGCATTTGCCTTTCCGAGTTCGGTCATCTTATCGACAAATTCCGCAAACGGAACGCACAGCGCGCTCAGATCGACAAGCATTATCATGGCGAAATATTCGCCGAGAACGCTCTGTGTTATATCAAGTATGTTTACGCCGTTATCCGCGCACTCTGTACTGACGCGCGCGATTATACGGCTCGTATCTTTTCCGGTTACTGTGATTACTGCTTTCATTGTTATTTCTTCCTTTATTTTTCATTATCCGCCGCGGCGGTGGTCGACATTTATTTTAAAGTACGGACAAAATATGACGCGTTTTCCGGGTATACCCGGACTGCTGCAAACATATAAGCGTATGCCTGCGTCCTCAGATATACCGGCGCCTTACGGTCTGAGTGACCGACGTATTCACCAGCGCTGCAAAACGGTATAGCGCGCATCAGGTCTGTGCCGCTTCCGGAAGCACTTCAGGTGCATCCGTGCGCGTGAGATTCTTCATCCAGTTATATTTTCTTATCTTAAAGAAAGCGACTATTCCTTTCAGAAGCTGATCGCATTTAAGGCACGCCCAGACCACCCATGCCGGGCATCCGAGCAATGCGGTTATAAGAGCCGACGGAAGCACAACGCCGAACACGAATGCAGTATCGTTTTTAAACACGAATCCGACGTCTCCTCCCGATTTGACAAGTCCGAAAAGGCATGTATACTGATAACATGTACCGAGACACGTGACGCACAGAACGTTTATAAACTGGCGCGAATATCCGACCGCCGATTCTGTTATATCATAACACGCTATGAACGGATCGCGCGCAAGTGCGAACACCGTGCAGGTGA
>CALGZV010000235.1 GCA_937934385.1 uncultured Clostridia bacterium
AGACGGTTCAACTCCCATGTTCTCCGGTCCGAATGCCACATCCTCCTCAACGATCGTTGCAACGATCTGATTGTCGGGATTCTGAAATACCATGCCGATGTCCTGCCTCAATGCGATAACATCATCGTCCGTAAGATCAGGAGATGTTATATCGCGTCCGTCAATATATATCTTACCGCTGTCCGGAACAAGTATCATATTAAGCAGCTTTGCAAGAGTAGACTTACCCGATCCATTATGTCCGAGAACCGCCACAAATGAGCCTTCCTCTATATCAAGGTCTATACCTCGTATTATCGGCACTCTGACCGCACTTTCTTCATCTTCATACGAGAAAAATAGTTTCTCGATTCGGATAAAAGGAAACTTTTTTTCGTCCAATGTAAAAACTCCCTGACCTGAAAATCTCTTTACCTAATTCCTATAAGGTCATTCCCGTGACCATCTGGCGGAGGAACCGCACGGAAGTGCCAGACCTGTCTGCTTTACAACAAGTCCAAGTTCACCGCATTCAGTCGAACCGTCTTTCAATGCATCAGTAGTATCTATAATATATCTGACAACCGACGGCGAAAGTCCCGTCGTATATGAATTTACAAGAAAGAACAGCGGATCGCCCGAAAGAACGCCTGACGCAAGCTCAACAAAATCACCTATACATTCTTCGAGCTTCCATATCTCCCCCGACGGTCCGCGACCGTAAGACGGAGGATCCATTATTACCGCATCATATCTGTTTCCGCGACGTATCTCACGCTCAACAAATTTGCGGCAGTCATCAACTATATATCTTATCGGTGCGCTTCCGAGTCCGCTGAGCGCAGCATTTTCCTTTGCCTGCGCTACCATTCCTTTTGCCGCGTCAACGTGGCAAACAGACGCTCCCGCCGCTGCCGCGGCTACCGTTGCTCCGCCCGTATATGCAAAAAGATTGAGAACTTTTACAGGCCATCCCGCCGAAACACGTCGGCTTATAAGCTGTGAAAACCATTCCCAGTTAGCAGCCTGCTCCGGGAAAAGCCCGGTATGCTTAAAGCCCGTAGGCTTTACGACAAACGTCAGTTTCTTTCCTATTCCGAGATCGTAGGATATCTTCCATTCGGAGCGCAGACGCGTTCCGTTTTTCCAGCTTCCTCCGCCGGATGATGAGCGCTTATATGTTCCGTCAGCCCTTCCCCAAAGCTTACTTCTCCTCATGCCTTTCCAGACGATCTGAGGATCGGGCCGCACAAGCGTATAGTCCCCCCAACGCTCCAGACGTTCGCCGTCCGATGCGTCGATAAGCTCATAGTCACGCCATCTGTCCGCTGTCCACATTATATAGTCCCTTCTGTATCTCTGTACACACTGTTATAATTTTTTATATTACTCTCCGTCATCGAAAAACGTACGCTGAGAATCGTCGACGGCAGTTCTGTCTCCCGTGATTCCGGGGCAGGCCATCCCGAGATGCTCGCACGCAAGTCGCGTCACACAGCGTCCGCGGGGAGTACGGCTTAGAAATCCGATCTGCATAAGATACGGCTCATATACATCCTCGATAGTAACCGATTCCTCACCGATAGACGCCGCAAGAGTATCAAGCCCGACCGGACCTCCGCCGTAAAGACGTATAATCGTCTCAAGCATCCGCCTGTCGACATTATCAAGTCCCATCTCGTCTATTTCAAGCATCTTAAGAGCATAATCGGCTATTTCGCTGTCAATAATGCCTCTGCCCTTAACCTGAGCAAAGTCGCGCACACGCTTTAAAAGCCTGTTAGCTATACGCGGAGTTCCGCGGGAACGGGAAGCGATCTGATCCGCGCCCGTATCGTCTATAAGTATTCCGAGAAGCGATGCATTTCGCTTTATTATCTTTACAAGATCCTCTTTCCCGTAAAGCTCAAGCTTCATAACAACGCCGAAGCGATCGCGAAGCGGCGTTGAAAGCTGACCTGCACGCGTTGTCGCGCCGACAAGCGTAAAGTGCGGCAGATCTATACGTATGCTCCGTGCAGCAGGACCTTTTCCGATAATAATATCGAGCGAATAATCCTCCATTGCCGGATAAAGTATCTCCTCGACCGTGCGCTGAAGCCGGTGTATCTCGTCTATAAACAGTATATCTCCCGACGAAAGATTCGTAAGAAGCGCTGCAAGGTCACCGGATTTTTCTATCGCAGGCCCTGACGTAACTCTCAGGTTGGAGCCAAGCTCATTAGCGATTATTCCGGCAAGAGTCGTTTTTCCGAGCCCGGGAGGGCCGTAAAGAAGAACATGATCCAGCGAATCGCCTCTCTGCCTTGCCGCCTCTATATATATTTTAAGATTTTCCTTGACCTTTGCCTGCCCTATATAATCATCAAGATGCTTCGGACGGAGTGAGGAATCAATATCATGATCCTCGTCAGTCTCACCCGCGGATACCATGCGTTCAGGCTGCATGTATTCAGAATACTCCGCCGCATCCTTGCCGATATAATTCTCTATCATCTGTAAATTCCTTTATTACGGATAACTTTTATTTCATAAGCTTTTTGAGAGCTTCCTTGATAATATCCTCAAGAGAAAGCGCCGCCGTATCAATACTTCGCAATACTCCGGCGATCTCGCTTCTGCCGTAACCGAGAACGGTGAGAGTACTCTCCGCATCTGAAAGTTTGTCAGGATCGGCAGGCATTGCGGAAAATCCGACCGCTTTATCATCCGCTGTCTGAGCCGGAATCGCTTCTTTTGATATTTTATCCTTAAGCTCAAGTATAACACGCTCCGCGATGCGCTTTCCTATTCCCTGAGCGCGGGACAGCGCTTTATAATCGCTGGACATAACGGCAAGCACAAATTCCTGCGGAGACAGCTGCGTAAGTATCGATATCGCCGCTTTAGGACCGACGCCGGATACAGATATCAGCTGTCTGAATACCGAAAGCTCGGACTGATCACAGAAACCAAACAGCTCAAGGGCATCCTCACGTACCGACAGATGTGTAAAAAGCCGTACGGCATCTTCCTTTGAATGCTCCGCCGCATAACCGAGCGTCCGTCCGCTGACGGTAAGACGGTAGCCTATGCCGCCCGTTTCAAGCACCACAGTACCTGCTTCGGTAAGTATTACCTTTCCGGTCACGGAATAAAACATCTTTCTCTGCCTCCATACATATTCGGATAAATACGTTATTTCAAGTTATAATATCCGCTTATTCTGCTTCCGCCGGTATGCGCGTGACAAACCGCAATCGCAAGAGCGTCCGCCGTATCGTCGGGTTTCGGAGTTTCCGTAAGCTGTAATATCATTTTGGTCATCTCGATAACCTGCTTTTTCTCTGCACGTCCGTATCCGACAACCGACTGTTTGACCTGCAGCGGTGTATATTCGAAAATTCTTAGTCCGTGCTGCTTTGCACACAGAAGTATAACTCCGCGCGCCTCTGCTACAGTTATCGCAGTTTTTTGGTTCGTATTGAAAAAAAGCTCCTCGATTGCTATTTCCTCAGGACGGTACATTTCTATAAGCTCGCTCAGATCTGAATATATCGTAGCAAGCCTGTCCTCGGTAGGCGTATGCGCCTGTGTGAGAACAGAGCCGTACGCTATCGTTGTGAACCCTGAATTTTTATATTCTATAACTCCGTATCCGACAATTGCCAGTCCGGGATCTATACCGAGGATCTTCACCGTATACACCTCTTTACGCAAAGCAAATACAAGCGGAAATTTTTACAAATTTATAATCAGTTTATTATATCACACATTATATCCTTTTGTCAAAATCATATTTGTAAACAATAATATAAAATTGCCGCAAAATACCTTGAAAGGCATTTTGCGGCTCAGCACCGGCTCGAAGCCGAATGCGCAAATATTTAATTACTTCCGTCACTTTATAATTATATCAATGCCGTTGACCTCGACACCGTCCTCGGCACGGATAAGTATGTATTTTACACCGTCTATAATCTTCATCTGAACGAGATCGCCGCGATCGGGGTTTACTTTCACCGATACGTCGGGAGTGCTTATAGCAAGCTGCTTTGTGCTTATAACATTCGTAGGAATTATCCTTGCATGCTCTCCGAATTCCTCTGTATAACGCTCCTCAAACTTATCAAGCTTTTCTGCAGAAACTCCGTTGTCTCCGAGAAGCTCACGCATAACCGATTTCGAGAGCATGAACGGCTCTTCGACCTTATTCTCCTTATGTTCTTCAAGTATATCGCATACACGCTCGCGAACGCCGGCAATAACATCATAGCTGCAATCATCGTCAACAGTCTCTTTAAGTATACTGTCGAAGGTCTCCTTTTGCTCAGCTGCAGGCATAGGGGCATCGCATCCGAACACTGCTTCGGAAAATTCACTGCGGTTCAGCGAGATATTGCGCGTATAAAGCAATGCGTTGTATATATTTGACGTGCGGTTATCAAAAGCAGGAAACATAAACCCGAGTTCAGGAGAGCCGATAACCGAATTTGACGCGATACTGCGGAAGGTATTCTCATTGACATAATATCCGAGCGACGGTCTTGTAAGCTTCACCGGGCAGATGCTGCAAAGCAGATATGAAAATACAGTTGACGATTCGTCAGATTTACGTCCGTCTTTGGTATAAGAAAAAACATCATAGCTGTCATATGCAAGCAATATAAGATAGCTGCTGTCAAAGCTTACCGTCTGTATTATTCTTTCGTAAAGCTTTTTTACATCTTCTTCGGAATCGAGCGCCGTATCCCGAAGCCGCATAAGACCGCCGTGCTGCTCGCCCTCAAGCACCTGATGATTTGAAAATTCGATATCAGCCAGATTTTTACCGATCGAACCCGAAAGCGTCTTTTTCAGAATCGAGAGCATTTCCTCGGCCTCATCCTCTGTCATAAGCCCGAACGACTGGTCGAACTCGGATACGATCTCGCGTTTGTCATTGACATAACAGCCGCGCACGCGTGAGATCCCGCTTTTTTCTCCCTTATATCTGCGCCGTATCTCCGCAATTTCTTTTTCCGTCATATATATCCTCCGTTTTTTTATGTATATCACCGCACCCGGCGGTTCAAAAAATTCTCCGAAGCACGAAGGCTTCGGAGAAAACATTTCTTATACTTTATAAAAATGCTGTAAGGTTCAGCGCCTATCAGATATGAAGAGCGGCAGCTCCGATGATTCCAGCGTCGTTTCCAAGCTCCGCGATCTTTATAAGAGTACGGTGCGGACTGTTACTGGAATATGTTCTCATACCTATACGTGGAAGAAGCATATCGAGCAGACGGTCCTTCTCATTGGATATACCGCCTCCGATCGAAAGAATCTCGGGACAGAAAATATTTATGATATTGATAATGCCGCATGCGAGATAGTCTATATACGAATCAATAACTTCGGCTGCAACCATATCGCCCTGACGCATTGCATTAAATGCAGTACGTCCGCTTACCGAAGCCGAATTTCCGTTACACATAGCCCACATTATCGTATCGGGGTTTCTGTCCATCGCCTCTTTTGTCATCTTGACAAGCGCAGTTGCAGAACTGTATGCTTCCCAACAGCCCTTAAGTCCGCAGCTGCATCTGCGTCCGTCGGCAACGATTATCATATGTCCAAGCTCTGCACCTGCATAGTTAAATCCAGAGTATACCTTATTGTCAATAATGATTCCTCCGCCGACACCGGTTCCGAGAGTTATCATAACAGAGTTAGACGTTCCCCTTGCAGCTCCTGCGACAGCCTCTCCCTTTGCCGCAGCATTAGCATCATTTTCGATGTAAACAGCCTTGAAAGGAACTCTTGCACGAAGCTCATCAGCAATCGGATAGTTCAAAAAAGGGAGATTATTGGCATATACGACAACACCTGTATCATGATTTGCCGTTCCGGGCGTAGCAATACCGGCATACTCGATATCATCGACTGTAAGTCCGGCTTCCTCAATTACACTCAGACAAAGCTTTGCCATATCATCAAGAATATCAGACGGTTCTCTTGTTGCAAGCGTAGGCACGCTTCCTTTTTTTACAATTGTAAATTCGTCGTTTACGATTCCGGCGGCAATGTTTGTTCCGCCGAGGTCAATACCCATATAATACATTTCCAACACTCCCTCAGAGTCTTTAATATTCCAGCCGCCGATACAAAATGACGGAACAGGTGCTTTTTGTTATGCCGTACGTTACTGACAGTCTTTATCAGCTTTCACTTCGGGGAATGCCGCAGTAAAAAGTTCACGCAAACGGCCATTCCTTCCGGCAAGATACAGATATCCGAACAAAGCTTCCAGTCCGGTCGCTCTGCGATATTCAGTGGCTTTTGCACTGTGCGGGATCGACAATCCGCTTACATTTCTTCCGCGTTTGTAAACCGCCGTCTCCTCCTCGCTCAGAAGCCCTTCTATTCTCGCTACAGCGCGGCTCTGCTCAGTCGCTCTGACATATTCTATTGCCATGCGGTTGAGCTTACCGGGATCAGATATTCCGGTACATACAAGCTGCTCGCGCACTATAAGCTCATAGACAGCATCTCCAAGATAGGCAAGTCCCGCACCGCTGAGCCTTGACGGTTCTATTTTCTCAGATTTTTTTGATTCAATCATATTCGTCAGCTCCGCGGTACGCATACCGATGCGCATAATCATAATATCTTCGATTAACGTTAAGCAATGATTATAATACTAAAATATAATCGTTTATAGTATATCATATTCCGTCGGGAATTTCAACAGTATTTTCATATTATTTTCCGTTATTTTTTTATGCCTTTGCGTACATACCGTTTTTTGCATTCAAAAGCCAAACAAAGGAGAAAAGCATCGATATAAGAAGAAAAAAACGCCGGACAAAGCTATTGTAATTTTATCGGTCTCATGATATAATTAAATATACCGTGACACAGATCTATTCTGAAAAACACTGATATAATTATAATATAAATCTGATATTTTCAGCAAAAAATGTGCCGATACGGTTATCCGCACAGGAAGGAATGTATATAAAATGACCGGAAAAGCAAAACCCTCCGGAAAGTCAAATAACAAAAAAAAGCAGGCAGCTGCGCCAAAGAAAAACACAGCGGCAAAAAATACAAAAAAAAGCAGTAATACCGGAACTCTGTCCGGCAGCAAGAGACAGACACAGGAGATCGCCGGAACCGCAAATAAAAAAAACAGCTTGTTTCTTCAGCTGTTCCCCGGACTGCTCGTTCTTGCGGCACTTCTGATCGCGCTCTCCCTATTCATGCCGGAAAGCATGGGAGGCATGGGACCGCTTTTCAGAAATGTTCTGTTCGGTCTTTTCTCCGGAGGCGCCGTACTTGTTCCGGTCCTTATATTTGTCGGCGCTTTTTTCTGGAAGCGGGATCTCGAAAATAAAGCTGTATGGTATAAAATAATATTTGCCATACTTCTCATACTATTCGTATCTGTACTGCTTTACGTTTTTACCGGCGGAAATATGATCGAACAGAAAATCGACGATGTAGTATATTTCTATGAACAGGGCAAAGCGCTTTCCGGCGGCGGTGCGGCAGGCGGACTTATCGGAATGTTGCTCTGCCGTCTTATCGGCACTGTCGGTACGGTTATCGTATCTATCGTTCTGGTGCTTCTGTTCGGTATTTTTTACGTCGGACTTACACCCTATATAATATACCTGAACATCGCCTACCGTATACACGAACGCAAAGAACGCATGCGCGAAGAATCTGAAGCGCGCAATTCTCCGGCATGGGTAGATGAGCAGCGATATTACGGCGATGACCGCGCACAGTACGGCACATATACTGATGCCGATCCTTACGAACAGGAAAAGCGGCGCGAAGATGACTACGGTCAGATTCGGAAAAAATCGCGTAAAAAGCTTGACGTATCAAGTGCAGATACCGAAATAGACGGCGCAGAGGCAACCGACGAATACAATTGCGGGCATGAACCGGATCGCCGCAAACGCAGAGTTCCGAAGATAATCAATGCATCCGCGACAAGCGGTGAACACGAAATACAAGAAAATACGGAAGAAAAAGATTCCGACAGTTTCGACGGTGTAGATCCTGCAATATTTGAAAACATACTCAAAAAGCAGAACGAAGCCGCGGTTCAGGGAGAACAGAGCGATGACATTGACAGTAACGGTCCGAACTGCCGTACACTTGATGAAAACGACATAAATCCGACAGCAGATGAGGACAACTCTTTCGATGCGGAAGGAATGGACGATCCTTCGTCAGGAGAACACGCTGAAAAGCTCGCAAGCTTTTCTAAGCGAGCCCCGATAGACAGTTCCGAAAACAGCCTGAATGAGAACGGTCCGATCAGCGAAGAGATTCTTGAAAAATTCCTTACAAACAGCGATGAACACGGTAAGGGCGCGGCAGAATTCAATCGCGAGCTGACCGATCTTATAAACAACGGACCGCAGGATCCGGAGCTTCTTCTTCAGAGAGATAATCTCGGAAAGCTCCCGGAAAAGCCGAAACCTCTCTCCAAACCCAAATATATATTCCCTCCTATATCGCTTCTGTCAGCGCCGATAGCTCCGGCAAGCACAGACATAAGCGAAGAACTTCAAAGTACGGCAAAAAAGCTTATCGAAACGCTCAACAGCTTTAAGGTCAGCGCAAAGGTAGTAAACATATCGAGAGGCCCTACGATAACACGTTATGAGCTTTCGCCTGAGGCCGGTGTACGCGTTCGTTCAATTTCAGCGCTTGTCGACGATATCTCTCTGAATCTTGCGACCTCGGGCGTGCGTATTGAAGCGCCGATACCCGGAAAAGCGGCAGTCGGCATAGAGGTTCCTAACCGCGTCGTTTCGACTGTATATCTCAGGGAGCTTGTTGCAAACGAAAAATTCTCATCGGCGGCAAGTAAGCTTACAGCTTCACTCGGAGAAGATGTTGCAGGAGAACCGATATATCTCGATATCGCCAAAATGCCTCATCTGCTCATTGCAGGTGCGACAGGACAGGGTAAATCCGTATGCATAAACAGCATGCTTGTAAGCCTTCTTTACAAAGCAAAGCCTGATGAAGTCAAGCTTATCCTGATAGATCCCAAAAAGGTAGAGTTAAATATATACAACGGGCTTCCACATCTGCTTGTACCGGTAGTAAGCGATCCGAAAAAAGCGGCGGG